>NZ_JBHFNP010000184.1:0-5793 GCF_041929235.1 Microseira sp. BLCC-F43 | reverse complement strand
TCAGACATTCCTGCAAACCAATCAGCTTCACCTCCGGGAAATTCTGGTGCCATTTTAATTCCGAGTTTTATTTCGACATAATATCGATTGATTTGCATTAAATCAACTTGAATAAAACCACGATTACCTGTGCCTGTCATGGGACCCCAAGTAGTAGCAGTACCTGGATTGTTGTCAACAACAGCAGATAAATCAGAAGGTGTTGCAACATTCCAACCTTGAGCGGTAATGGTACTACCTAAAAGCGAATAAATTTCAAACATAGTAGGTGTTTGTGGTAAAGCGTTTGATTGAGCTTCAATAATTTGTTTGATTTCAGCAAGTAACGTTGATATTTCAGTAAGATTTACTCGCGGTGATGCCTTCTGAATATTTACTGGAACAGGTTCAGTAAAGTCTGGCAATTTAACAGGAATAGTGTGAGGAATTTGAATTAGTTCCTGTCGCAGCTGAATAACAGATTGTTGTAAAGTATCTACTCTATCTATCAGTTAAAGGAGATACGTTAACAGTAAGTTGATTGTTGCTGGTCATGACAATCTTTGTGCAATTACGTTGAGGCTGGTTTGAATATTTTTGAGTGATTCAGTAGTGGTATCAGTTACTGCGCCAATGTACTGGTAAACCACTACTTGCAAATTGCGATACCAGGGAGAGAAGTCAAGTCGTAATGAATACTCGTCAGTATATTGAGAGAACGCCAATAATGTTGGTACATCTTGACTAATAATCCTGGTATTTGTTACTGCGCCTGGTACGCCTCCAATTGCAACACCAATTGGAGTAACTTGAGACACTTTGCATCCCCTCTGCCATTTGCGCTCTTATAGTTGAAGACTAAAGCACCAAATAACAGAGACAAAGTTGGTAAAAACAACAGGAACGTAAGCATGAGGAATGGGGACAAGAAGGCGACCTACAAAACCACTGCTTTGGTAGACAGTATTGTGTACTTCCGTCCATAAATCACTTCTACTCAACTGTAAAACTGGTTGAGTCATTACCCTATTCCTATGAAGTTGAAATTGTCTTCAATTATTTCAAAGTAATTATCAATGTCAACTCCTGCTGCTTCTATCTTGTCAAGGAAGGTTTCCACATCAATTCGTCCAAGACAAAATTATGATACAGCTTGATTAGCTTCTAGAGACTTTTCAAGGAACCATCTTCGTTCTTCGATAACAGCAGCAGGATTGACAGAAGAATAAGTGCAAAGCAAGTCTAACGCACTCGAATTATTCATGATTAGTTTGGATTGTCAAACACTAATTCAGGACTGAAGCTGACATTCACGTTATCACCTGTAGCATTGTCGATTGCTGTTGCTCGCTCAAGAAACCTATCCCCCGCAGCTAGTCTTCCAAATGGAAATGTATAAGAAGCTCCTTCAACTCTTCGTCTCTGTAACCCTGTAATTTCTGAACGTCGCGGTGTTCCTGCGCCAGCACCTGTTCGACGAAAACAAAGGAATAAATTCTCCGTTAAATTTGGCAGTTCCAGTTTCTGCCCACCCTAAAATGGTTGGAGTTAATCCAGCTATTTGAGTCAAACCTGTAGAAACTGCACGACCTGAAACAGATGTTTTTGCTGTAGCGTCAACAAAGTCAGCACTAAATAATTCAAGATATCTTTCTTTTGATGCACCTGGATTACTTGCAGCAGTACGAGTAATAGTTCGACGAGTTCTTCCAGCACGATATTCTTGAAAGTTTCGTAATGGTGTACCAGCTGGTGCTTCTGCTGAAACAGTACCACCAGTAACTGGACGCAGGTAATTTAGACCTGCTAATAGATTACTGAATCGTTGACGACGTGCCATAGGATCCTCCAATCTTTTCCCCTATTCTACAAATTCATTATAAGTTCTATTTGATTCAGAAACCCTATGGTTTCCAGACAAACTAACCAAGTACTACTTGGGGAGAAGGCATATCTTTTTGTATTGAATTTTTGGAGTCAATACATGTATTCAATACAAAAATAGAGGAGTTAAAAATTAGCCGATTCAATAGCCCTTCTGAATCGATACCCATCGTTAACAAGTATGATTGGCTTGGTGAGCTTGTACCAGCTAAATTGGGCCTATTCAAAGGTCACCTCCCCTATTGGGCGCCGTCTCCTTTTTTTCTGCCGTTCACCTAAGACCATTTCTGTTCCAGGATTGACAGGAAAGTTGCGGTCGCTCTTACTATGGTTAATGCATTCTGGGTCAAAAACCCTATCAGTAAGTCCTACCACCTTTTGAACTACCCTAACTCGTTCTGACTTGTTAACAACATAAAGTCTTAACTCAAAACCATCAGAAGGTTTGTAGTACGTCACAATCTCTGTTCCCTTCCGCCATTTAAATGAAGGAGTTGTAAATTGTTGTTTTATTTCTCTCGCTAAAAGCTGCAACCTTGTTTTGGTAATACTATTTTCTTGGCAAAAAAGCCTAAAAATTATTTCGGTGGTCAAGATACCAGGGTCATCACCTTCATCTTCTTTTCTGCCCTCAAAATACAACATGACTTGAGGTTTAAATTCGTTGCTTTCACTATGAAATATAGCGGTTATCCCATAAAAATTTGGTTCATTTACCAAAATATATTCATTAAACACCCAGATTTTGAAATTAATTATATCGAGGGTGTCCTGTATTTCCACCAGACACGCTTGTCTAGCAAGCGCTCTCCTAGTTAACAACGCATTTCCTTCAACATCATCAATATCTGCAAAATATTGCTTGACTCTAGGATTGTGTTATAATAGTGCAAAGCGTATAATAACTGCTGTATTTGTTGAGGACATATAGGTGAATTAACTATGGCTAGACCAATTGTAATGTCAGACGATCTAAAAAATGCTAGAAGAACCCCTACAAATCTAGACGGATTAAGTAATATTAACTTTGAATTGTCAGATATATTAACCCCTCCTCCTGGTAGATACAGATTAACCAGTAAAACAGCTTCTAGGGTCTATATTAGTGATGGCAGCATGAGATACAGCTGTGGCAGACGTGGATGTTTCGGGAGCGCCACTGGAAATATAGAAGAAAAAGGATACAGATTTATTGTTGGTGGATTTGAAGTTCGTCGGTTTACAGAAACGAAATCTACTCCAGTTCTTCAATACTGGGGAAATGGTGCTGTTAGAGCTACAGGAGAAATTCGGACAAGAGAAAATTCGCTTTATTTATATGAAGATGCACGATTGTCTGGTGTACCTGGAACAGGATTTAGAATAGCTGGAATTTTTAGAGAGGTTTCTTTCATTATTTATGATCCTGGAACAATTTGGGAAGATAAACAAACCAATGTTATTGTTACTTACCAGACTGCAAGATTTGAAACAGAACCAGTTCGTGAACCGCCATCTGACGACGATGACGACGACGATGATGATGATGACGACGAAGAACCGCCACCATGGGATATTCCAATAACCAGTGACTTTGATTTTGGATATTTTTGTATGACACGAGATGAATATACTAGACTGATGAGAGACATGAGAAATATTGAACAGAATTTGGAGCAATACAGATGACAGGAAGATTTCCTCCTAATGGTGGTTCTAGCGAATACGCCAACATCATTGGTGGAATTGGAAATATTCGCCAATTATTAGATGAAGAGTTTGCTAAGAAACTCCAAAGTGGAGATTTAAGTGCGGTTTCTTCTGCAATTACAAGTGGTGCAGTGACAGCAGTTGGAATGGTGTCGTCAGGTGTGCTACCCGGTTTGGGTCCTACCCCTGTTCAGCAATTAATCAATCAATTGGGTTCATCTGCTGATGATATCGCTCAAAACGCTGGAAATATAGTGAGGGGTGGAATTGGTGGGTTGGTTTCAGCAGTCAAAGCATTGTTAGGAATAGCACTTAAAATTATTGGTGTTACTTTTGCTATTTTGATGGCAAGATTTTTTAGTGAAACAGAGATACAGCGAATCTCTGCAATCATCAATGAATTACTTGCATTGCGTGACAGGGTAACAGCACTAGATCAAGAACTTATGGGTTTAAGAGAAATAACTGAACAAGGGTTTTTAGCTGTTAATAACAACGTTATTACTGTTGACAGCAACCTGAGAGAGGTTCAATCAAATCTTGCTAGAGGTATAAGCATGACAGCAGGTAGTACAAATAAACTAATTAAAGCTGAAAGCTTTGGAGTTAAGCAAGCAGTTAATACTGTTAAAACTGAGTTAGGCTCACAAATAGAAGCGTTTCAAAGTGAGTCTCGTACTGAATGGTTGAATAACAGAGATTGGCAATTTAATAATCGCGCTGCTGCGGTAGCCACATTAACGGTAGCAGGAGTAACAGCACCAGAAGGAATGTTAGACAAGACTTTTCAAAATCCTACCAATATTAAACAGACCGTAACCAATACCGCTGTCAAAGTTCAAGAGGGATTTCAAAAAAATTTTGATAATTTTAAGAGTGTTGGCTCAATGATTGATGTTGGAAGAATCATTGATGTGATTACCTTGAACGCTGTAATTCATAATGCAGCTATGTTGTCATCCAGCTTGAGCAAAACTATTTTTAAAGTAGTATACAACGGATTAAATATTGCTTTAGATGCTTTGGGCGTCAAGGATATTGAAGGTGAAGCAGTTGATTTTGAAAAATCATTCATAGGTGCATTTCAATAATGAAGCGATTGGGAGACGGATATTTGGAGTGCAAAATTGGGAAGCGCTTAAGGCTAGATGGGCTGCAACAAACCGCATCCTCAGCACAGGTAGCACTCTATTGTGGTCAGTTCGAGATTTAATGGATAACACTCAAACTCTTGCTGAAATAGCCGCTGAAAATAGTGCCAAGGTTGGCAATGCATTACGTCGTGCTGGCGCTATTTTTGATGTCGGTGCATGGTTTCCATAAAATTACAGTCATCGAACTATATTGCATCGCAAGTTAACCAACCTTACTCAATTTTTGGGCACCGATCAAAACTTGGATCAAGTACTTTAACATATCACCAGCAATCCAATTGAAATTCAGGATAATCTAGAATAAATCGCCAAAAATAATCAGGAATTTCAGAAATCTCTCAAGGCAGGGCAGAAGAAGTTCAGAGATGATAATGAACCAATTAAGGAGTCAGAAACAGAGGCGAATAAAAAACCCAATCAAATTACAGAAATTCACCCAAGTGATTTAGAAAAGGCTGACTGCTAAGAAGACGTAAAACAGGATATGTTTTAACAAGAATGGATGCAGCGAGATAAGTGGTCAATTTTGACAAGAGAACCCATAGGATTTATGTGGAGTATCAAGCAGGTAATTTACGAAGGAGTTGGTGAAGAAATAGCGGTTAAGCTATACAAAGAATTAAATACTGATATTTACGAGGAGTAAGAAAATGAGTTACATGCTGGGATTTTTTAGGGAATTACAACGTTAGACAATACTTTTGATTGGCAGAATGATATTGACTAAAGGAGGTGAATTAATTGAAGTTTATACAGATATTAGTGGTGCTGTTGGATGGCAAGACCGTCGTAATGTAGCAGATAAAGGGCGAGGTGCAATTCCATCAACGTGGGACGCTCAACTGAAATGTTGGTGGGTAGAAACTAAGCCAATTCCCATGCCCAATAAAGTAGGGATAAATGGAAATTTCTATCCTATTAAGCCATTTACGGTTCAGGTAGATGGTGTTACCCGCGGTGATTTTGGCATTCATAAAGATGCTAATGTTCCTGGTAGTGCTGGGCGTATCGTGTTGCCGACGGATGGAGATAGGTGGGAGAAGTTTGAGAGGCAGATGAGTAAAATCGCTCAGGAGGGAGTGACCCG
>NZ_JBHFNP010000183.1:0-78603 GCF_041929235.1 Microseira sp. BLCC-F43 | reverse complement strand
AGCTAAATCGATACTGGATGTGGCTTGGGGTGCATTTTTGAATATTTTGCAAGCTTTCTTCGGTAAGACGCGGCAAGCATACTCAGGAAGTTGATGCCAAAGGTACGAGTACCCTTGTGTTTTAATTGCGGCGAAAGAGTCATTAAAGATTTGTCGGTTCGAGTTCATAATTGTCCGAGTTGTGGAATCAGTTTAGACAGAGATTTGAATGCAGCTCTTGTAATTCTTCAACGGACGGTAGGACAACCGTTTGCTGCCTGTGGAGGCTTAGTCAGTGGACAGCCTATGAAGCAGGAACTCTTATTCGTGAGTTTAAGAAGCCCCCGCCAGACCGCCTAAGCGGTTGGCGGTGGGAGTTGTCACCACAAAGTGCTTTATACCGGGTTGGAATTGGGATTGCTGTTTTTGACCTTCCTCCTGCAAAGCCGACGTGGATTTTTCCCGTTGCTCGGTCTAATCGTTGTGATTCGCAGTTGTCTGCTGTTTGGGCAAGTCGGTCGCTTAACCGTAGCAGGACTGGTGTTTATTGCCTTTTTGCTGATGCAGTTTTTGGGCTGGCGTCCCCCACCACCGCCGAGAGCCGAACCAATCCCAGAGTCGATTACCAGCACGATTCTCACCCTCAAGCTCAATACCGCCGTCACCTTTGGACTGACGCTGCTGTTTATTTTGTTGTTGGTCAATGCTTTACTGGCAGAACGTCAGAGTCGAGAACAATTGTTGCTGGCTAATAACCAACTGCGCCAATATGCTTTACGAATTGAAGACCAGGCAATGCTGCAAGAACGCAATCGCATTGCCCGCGAAATTCACGATTCACTCGGACATGCTCTGACGGCTCAAAGTATTCAATTAGAAAATGCCTTGCTATTTTTACCCCCCGGTGCCGAGAAAACCGAGTCTTTTTTACGAGAGGCAAAACAGTTAGGTTCCAAGGCGTTGCAAGAAGTGCGGCGTTCTATTTCTACCCTGCGATCCGATCCGTTGCAAGGGCAATCCCTCGCAGCCGCGATCGCTAAAACCGTCGCCGAATTTCAAAACGCAACCGGCATTATCCCAGACTGCACTCTTGAACTCTCGCAGCCCTTGCCAACGGAAATCAGCACCGCACTCTACCGGATTATCCAGGAGTCGCTAACCAATATTTACAAGCATAGTGGAGCAACCCAAGTCAGCCTTCACCTGCAACAAAGTCGGGAAGCGATTCACCTCGAGATTGTCGATAATGGTCAAGGGTTCGATCCCAAGCAAAATACAACCGGATTTGGACTCCAGGGAATGCAGGAGCGCACAGCGGCGCTAGGGGGACAGTTTTCCCTCACGAGCGAACCACAAAAAGGCTGCCGCATTACCGTGTCAATTCGATTACCCAGGTTGGCGCTATGACCGATGCTAAAATTCGCCTACTGCTGGTCGATGACCAACTGATTATTCGCCAAGGCTTGCGGAGTCTCCTCGAAGCCAAACCCGATTTGGAAGTAATCGGTGAAGCAGAAAACGGACAGCAAGCGATCGCTCAAGTCGAAACCTTACAACCCGATGTGGTGTTGATGGATGTGCGAATGCCGATCCTGGACGGTGTAGCGGCGACTCGCGTGATTTGTCAGCAATTTAGCCAAACCAAAGTGTTAGTGCTAACGACGTTTGACGATGATGAATATGTCTCCCAGGCGATGCGCTTGGGGGCGCGGGGCTATCTACTTAAAGATACCCATTCCGATGACCTAGCAGGGGCAATACGAGCCGTTCATAAAGGGTACACCCAAATGGGGCCAGGATTGTTGCAAAAAGCGATACGCCTTTAGGCACGCTGCGCGATCGCACCCCCACCTGCCTCCACTCCGCAACAGCCGACTCGCCTGCCGCCAGAACTCGCTGGATTGACTGCCAGAGAACGGGAAGTCTTGGCGCTGATTGTTTCAGGAGCGAGTAACCGGGAGATTGCCGAAGCGCTTTATATTTCAGAAAGGACGGTGAAAAATCATATCACCAGCATTCTGAGTCAATTACATTTGCGCGATTGGGCGAAGCGGATCGCCCTTTGGGCGAATCGCACTCAAGCTGCCATGTTTGCCAGCGCTTACCTACCTTTGTTACGCCAATAAGAGGAAAATTGAGCCTTTCGTAATTGTTATGCTGATTTTCGCCGTCGTTTAGACTCAGGCTAATATAGTTGAGTCAAGCCAACTTTGTTGATTTTAATCTTATGACTAATTATCAAAAAGTTACAGTTCTTATTTTTCGGATAGTTGCTTTTTTCATCATTGTTTATTCTGTGATTACGCTCTGTATAGCATCTGTTTCATTACCATTTTTGGGATTTCAGTATTTTCTAGTTTTTCTAATTCCTCTAATTTTAGGAATTTTGCTTTATTACACAGCACCTCGAATCGCTCGATTGCTAACACGGGATTTTGGGGATTAAACAGAGTGTCAAGTCATTAAACCAAAATTTGTCACCTACATTTCGGCTGTCTACCGTCGAGCGTTCGCTTAATATTTAGGCGTAAATTCATGATTTTTTATGATAAATATCGACATAAAAATCCAAAAATAAGTAGAGGAATAGTCGAAAATATCTGAGCATTATCTGAATGCCAATATTCAAAGGTTTGATAATTATGAGGGGCTAAAACAGCCATAATAGCCGTCCGAATTCGATTCACCAACAACACAATTAATACAACCGTTATCGGCACTAATATTTTTTGTATTTTAGTTGTGGGAAAAATTACTAAAAACAGAATTGCAAGTTGCACCATCCACATCATCGCCCCCACCTACCTCGACTCCACCTCAGCCGACTTCCCTACCCCCAGAAGGGGAAGTCTTGGCTCTAATCGTATCAGGAGCGAGTAACCGCGAAATTGCCGCAGCGCTATACATTTCTGAAAGGAAGGTCAAAAACCATATCACCAGCATACTTGGCACTCAAGCCGCCATGTTTGCCAGCGCTTACCTGGGTTGGTTGCACGATTGATATTTAAGTTTGTAGTAGCGCTTGGGCGCTAGGATGAGCGAAGACAGCGCGACTACGAACCCCTGTTCTAATAACGAGCAGTAAGCTTGCGAATGAACCTACCACGAGTAGTTCTGGTTTTGATCGATGAATCATCCTCCCCAATCGCCAACTCAGTAGCGACGGTTGTAGCGACTTTGCTGGGAATAGAAAGAATGGGGCTGCAACAGCCTATAGGCAAGGCAAAAGTCAAATTCCCCAAACAGTCGGTGCTAGTGCTGTCTTGCGAACAGATTAGCAGACTGGCAGAACTACGCCTGCATGGTTTTGACGGTGCTGTTTTAGTTCTAGCATCAGAGTCGTTTGATGCTTTAGGAGCAAAACACCCAATTCTGCTTTGGGGACAAGGTTCCCACGATGCTTGTACCTATCCCTGGAAACTACCCGATCTGCTAGAAAAAGTCGCGGAATTAGTTCCTATGGAACCAGAAAATTTAAAAATGCTACAAAAAGAACTAAAGGCAGCCGATCGATGGTTTCAGCGTCGGGTCATCCCTTGTCTGAGAAAATTGGCAAAAAAGCAGGGAAATGGTGCAGTGGATGCCAAAGCGTTACGGTCCCTGACAACAATTATCGAACAGCTACGCGCTGATACACCTGTTGCTTGTCACGCCGTTGTCGAAGTGGGAGGTTATAGCGCTCAAATCCAACAGCATTTTCAAACATTACTCGAGCAGATGGGTCAGCCAGATAACTACGATGACACCCAAATTGTGTTGCTGCGCGAAGTTTTTACGAAATGGCGCGACTTGGTAATGAAGGCAGGAGAAGGACTGGGAGCGTTTTCTTGAGGCGACTATATGGGTGAGCTGAGTATTTTAATTCTGGATGATGATGAAAAGTGGCTGGCGCTGCACGAACGTCGGTTAAGGCAAGCTGGGTTTAAATGTCGCGCGACTCAATTAGCTAAAGAAGCGATTGAAATTGCCAAAACCGATCCAAGGGTTAAGTTTGCTCTGTTGGATGAAATTTTGTTTGTGCCGCCGGTTCCGGTGGAGGGAAAAACCGGGGAACTCCAGCGATGGCAGGGTTCTGGCGTCGTGCGAGAAATTGCGAATCATCGGTCAGATGTGCAAATTATTATGGTGACCTCTGCGCCTCAACTGCGGAGTCAAGGAGACAGCCAACTCTTCAGCAAGGAAACGGCTAAATTAAGGCGGCAACGCGGCGTGATCGATATTATCCACAAACAAGCTATTGATCAAGATCCAGATGGGGAGTACGGTTGGCTGGTGGAGTTAATTACTAGACCGCTATCTGATATAAAGATTGAGATCGTTAAACCCCGGGTGTTAATTGGACTGGGGGTGAACCCAGAGGTGCTAAATGGTTCCAAGTACAAGCGCCTGCGTCAGTGCCTGAAGGAGACAGGAACTTCTGAATATGAACTGGATAGGACCGTGCAGCGGTTTTTGGAGAAACTTCAACCGACAGAAAAAGCCGTGTTTATTGAAATGCCAGGTTCTAAAAAACTTGACCGCACTTCCAGTATTAAGCCTGATGCGCAATCATTCCAAATTTTGGAGATTTTAGCGCAACGCGCTGAGCAGGGAGCTGAAGTGGAGATTTGTGAAAAAGATTATCACTATTCGGCGCGCAAATCTGGTACGGGAGTGGATACCAGTACGGAGTTGGATCCCCGGGTTGTAGAGGATATTGTCTTTGGATTTAATTCACAAGGCAGAAAAGTCTTAAAATTAGGCGTGCAGATTGAGGGGCGATCCCAAACCAGTTCCCGCTTAAAAGTCGCCATTCACCGCCTGAGTCAACAACTGGTTAAACTCAATGTCGGGACCCCCGGTCAACTATTTTCTTCAGAGCAGGGTTGCTACCGTCCAACGTTTGATATGGGTATTGTCCTCTACGCGATAGAAGCTGGGAAACTGCAAAAGAAACGGGCATAATATCGTCTCCGGTTCCAGCAGGAGAGCAGGCGAGCAGGTGTGCTCCAGGGGCAGAGGGGCAGAGGGGCAGAGGGGCAGAGGGGCAGAGGGGAATTTGAATCTATATTCCCCTCTACTCCCCATCTCCCCATCTCCCCATCTCCCCATCTCCCCATCTCCCCATCTCCCCATCTCCCCATCTCCCCATCTCCCCATCTCCCCATCTCCCCATCTCCCCATCTCCCCATCTGGGCGTCTCCCCATCTCCCCATCTCCCCATCTCCCCATCTCCCCATCTCCCCATCTCCCCTGCTACGGGTGCCATCAGTCATCGGGTTACAGACGTAGTTTTAGCTACGAGTTACACTCCCTCTAGGGATAAATTTGGCTGTAATAGAGCCAGCGCAAGGGATTTGAGCTACTAGAGGTGCAGTAACTTTCGTAACTCAGTTTCAAGTTCCAGGAGAGGCGAATTGGGTGGAAAACAGCTTGGGTGCAAGGTTTTTGTTGGGGTTGGGGATTTATTGGTGATTTTTGAAACGCTTGTAATACAGAGGGTGCTGTTGGAAAAGGAGTTGGAGCAGGCGAGCGGCTTCACTCCCATGATATTAAGCCTTAAAGGCTAAACTCTGAAGGAACCGCGATCGCTCGTTCCAAGTTGCCGTCTCGAAGAGACTTGCACGCTTGGCTTGAGCAATATCAAATTCGGTGCGTCCCCCGATCGCAATTAATCGAATAACCGATTTGGTAAAAGCAGGTTTTTCCGGCTTGGGGTTTACATAAAAACGCGACTAAAGAGCAATTATGCCTTGGCTTTTGATGCTCGCTATTTTCGACGAAATCATTTCCCTGTAGCCGCATTTTGCTGCGGTGCATTACCCCTGCTGTAAGACTATGAACGGTAAACTCTCTAACTTTTCTTTTGAGACTGCTGATGTTCCGACTGACTCGGCGGCACCCAACAACCATTTCCCAGAGGCGGATCTAGGGTTGGAAATGAATGTCGAGACGCTGGCTGACTATATTGCGAGGGAACTCAAGGATCGCACCCAATTGGGAACCAAGGTAGAGACGGTGCATCCTGCATCGTTACAGATGGTAGCGATGCGAATTGCTGCTGAGGTGGTCAGAATTTGTCGCTCTAGCGCGCGCATCCAAAGGTCTGGTTGTGTCCGGTGTTGGCAGCTAAGCTTGGCGCGGCATCGGATTGCTAAGTGCCTGAAGTACTATTATTTGGGGTCAAAACAGGCGCGGATCGAATTGCACAGCACCTTGGGCGCGATCGCTTACCGCTACATTACACCAATGCGAAGCCCTGTGAGTTTCCAAGTCCGCTATCACCTGTTAGAGGACTTTCTGCAAAGCTTTTTCATCGAGTCCCTCACCGTCTTCCGGCGCGAAAACCAACTAGCTGAAAATTACACACCCCGCACCACACTAGAATTAGCCGAGTATATGGCATTTAGCGAGCAATATGCTCGCCGCCGCATCACGCTGAAGCGGGGTGGCGCGCAGCAGTTGCTCGTGCTGCGCGCTCAAGGGTTTTCCCGTCGCCAACCTGCGGAAACAACCCTGGATATGGAATTGGCTGCGGAACCTCCCCGCGACGATGGGGAACCCAACCGCTGTCAAGCGATGCAACAGGTGCGCGCTTCGATGGTATCAGAGGCGATCGATCCGGCGGAGAGTTTTTTGCGCGATCGCGTAATTGAGGAGTTGGTGGAATATTTAGAATCTAACGGTCAATCGGACTGCGTAGATTATTTAATCTTAAAACTGCAAGATTTTTCAGCACCAGAAATTGACGATATTTTAGGGCTAGAAGCGCGGCGGCGGGACTATCTGCAACAGCGTTTCAAGTACCACGTAGAAAAATTTGCTAAGGCGCATCAATGGCAACTGGTACATCAATGGTTGGGGGCAGATTTGGACGATAATTTGGGGCTGAACGAAAAGCAGTGGCAAGCATTTTGCCAGCAACTGCAACCGCAGCAGCAGCAACTGTTGCAGTTCAAACGCGATCGCAAGACCGACTCTGCGATCGCCCAATATCTGCAATGGACAACCAAACAGGTGCAACGGCAGTGGTTCCAGCTTTTAGAACTTGCTTGGCAATTCCGCAACGGTACTTTTAAACCCAAAGTATCTGTTAGTAATTAAATCCATTTCCCATCCCGGTTTCTTAAAGAAACCGGGATTCTCTAGCCAACAACTGATATCGTCAGGAGTTACGCACCACGCTCCTATCAACTTTGTGTCTATGTCTATCTCTAGTTGCCTTGCCCAAGGATTTTTCATAGAAACTTTGGTGTTTGCGTAAGTCCCGCTCGTTGACCGTTGCATCGGACTTACGACCTGTAGGGTTAATTAGCAATTAGCAATTAGCAATTAGCAACAAAGCTAATTATTCCGATGCAACCGGATTTGATATGATTGATAAGCCTCAGCTACAAGCTGGGGTTGTTTTAGTTTTGTTGGCGTTTCCTTTATAGCGTTCAGCAATTGAATCAAAGCATCTGGAATTTGTTCGTGGGATTGATTTTCCCACTCTTGAGCGATATCCCGCTCAAATTTTTCCCATTTTTCCCGATTAATTTTTTGATTTTCTTCATCCCAAAGCGCCAAACCATCCAACCACCAGCTTGCCTCGCTCACCCGCTCTTTTTTCCGGTTCATATCTTTTCTAATTTCATCCACAATAGTTTCTGATAATTCTGACCATCCCGCGTAAATTACCAAATAGCCTTGACACAGAATTGTTAAAGCTGAAAGCTTTTGAAATTCTGTTGCTGTCCACCCTTCAATTTTCCAATTATTCTGATTTTCCGTTAAGTATTTTTCCAGTTCGGCGAAATGGTCAATTAGATATTCTGTCCCGCCATCCCAAATTATTACGTTAGGAAATTGTTCCTGATATTTTTTGGTTGCTTCTGTTGGCCTTCCTGCCCCTTGACTTATAAAAATTATTAAATTAAAATTGATATTACTTACTTTATTTATGAATTCTGGGGTATGCCGTTGACTGGCATGAATTATACCTACTTTTGGATTTGAAGATAGGGTGACGTTCAAATTAGCCAAATGACTATCTAAATTGATATAACCTTTTAACTTTGGTTTTAATTCATCCTGTAAATCCGCATCTATTCGTTTGAGGTAGTAGTAAATTTCAATTTCAGAGGTCATATTGTATCTGGTTAGTTTAATATTAGGATTTGATGCATATATTGTCTGTAAAACTCGCCCCTACATCAATGAAAATAGATGGAGAATTGATTTCTGGATGTAGGGACACGGGATTTAACAATCTTTGGGATAAACTAAAAGTAATTATACGCCGTGTCCCAGAGCGGGGGATTTAACAATCTTTGGAATAAACCAAAAGTGATTATACTTTATTTCTGGTTATTCAAAACGACCAAGTTTTAGCCACCCGAATTACTTCATCAATTCCTTTATCCCATACTTCGCGGATGGATGCACGGCGTTGCGCCATGTCTGACCAAGACATTAACTTGCCTAATTTCATGTCGAAATAAAAGATTTTTGGAAACCCATACACTTCTCCTCTCCCCACTAAAATTTTCAGCGCATCCAGAACTCCCATTGATGCGCCAAAGTACGCTGGCGGGGATGAATACCAATAGTAAGAAGGATTTTCTGCCAGAAATTTTTGCAGAAAATCTGGTTCGTAACTCGATAAAGCTGCTACCCAAATATTCCATTCTTTTTGCATTGCTTCGCGGGTAGCGGGGTTATTTATATCCGGAAAACCATCGTTCCAAGTTAAACCTTCCACATCCCGCCAAATAGTACCGTAGTGATGTTCTCCGGGGAAGTAAACTGTATGCAGAATGCTCCAACCAATGTTAGCAGATACTACCATCGGGATATTTTTTTTAGCACAAACTTTGCCCAACATTAACCTCGCAGCAGCGTTATCGACGCCGGCGACGAGGACATCAATTCCTTCTACCAAACCCATAGCAACTGCTTCGTCGGAAAGATCTCCGGTAAAACCATTAATTTCGGCAAATTGGTTGTGGCGTTTCATTTCTCGACTCGCGGCGGCGACTTTTTCCACGCCGGCGGTGTCGTAGGTGGCGAATGCTTGTTCGACGATATTTTCGACGCCATAGGCATCGCGATCGCATATCCTAATATAACCGATTCCAGACTTAGCCAGCATCAAGGCTGAAATCGCACCAATTCCTCCAATCCCTCCCACAGCTACTTTGGCATTTCGGAGTTTTTCTTGACCTTCGCAACCCCACATGCCAAATTGCCTTTCCATCGCCTCCATGTATTCAATCATATTAATTCTCCGTTTCGGGTATGTGTATCGCTGTGATGCGAAGACAAACAAGGTTTGAATCAGATTTATCTTCTTTGATCCATCGACTTTCACTTAAATTGAACGTTCCTTCTTCTCCCACTACCTCCAATTTTGCGGCAACTTTTCGCAATAGTTTAATTTGATCTATCGTTCCTCCTTGGTTGGGTTGATCTCTATAATCATCGCCTTTTCTATTCGCCCAAATTTTAATAACTCGACCCCAACCATCGCCATTAACGGGTTCGCCTTGTTGGTCGATTTCCCAAGTTTCAATTTGGATGGGTGCATCGGTTCCTTTTTGGACGACTAGACTGGCAATTTCGTTCTTCAGGTTCTTCCAAGCTGCGTCAGGATTTTCCCAAAGTCCGTAAAGGAAAATATTTTTCTCGCTGCTGGGTGTTGCGGAATCGGAGAAAATTTCAGATAAGTTAACTCTGTAATACTTTTTCCCACCTTCTATGATTTTTTTCCTAAATCTTTGAGGATCGGCGATGTTAAAATGCTGGCAAGCATCTTCAAAACATCGATCGAATTGCTTCTGATTTTTAGGTTCCAAATCGCCGCGCAATGCTTTTTCGGTGTTAATACCGTGAGCTAACCTGCAAAATAAATATCTTACCATTGCGTGACCGCAGGCGGTTTTGAGTAAAAGACCTGCGACTTCTTTGCGATAATCTTTTGGTACTAAAATGCGGATGAGTTCGTGGGAAATTCGATTGCTCATTCCGTCGCGGGGTTCTTGTAATTCGAGAAATCCTGGTTCGTCGCCGCTGAATAAATGTTGAGCGCAAGCTGAAGCGGAACTTGCGGTTGGTTTTAAGATTGGCAGAACTTTTTTACACCAGCTATCGGCGTGGACTTTCTCGGGGAATAGATAATTGTAGAAAGCTTTTTTCAGAATCGCTTCTAGTTGTTTTTGGTCTTGTTCGATTTCCTCAAAATACAAGTTTCCCAAGACTTGCTTTTCTGCGAGTTGCCTGAGATAACTATAATCTGGATATTCCCGTAGTTCTTCGCCTAATGCGGTGAAAATAGAGGTGCAGGTTTTTGTTTTGTTGACGAGTCCGATCGCAAACAACAATCCTCCTAACCTGGGATGGTTTCCGTGAGGATACTCTGGATCTCGTTTAAAGTCAATATCGACTAAACAAATATCAAAATGCATATCGAGCATGTAATTTTTGGCATACTCTAAAGACCGACAAATCATCACCTCCAAATCGAGTTCGCTATTATAAATACATTCTAAATTAACTTCAGGATTTATACTAATTGTTCGTTTATATTTCCCCCACCCTTCATCCTTGAGTATCAGTAAGGATGGATAAAGTTCGTTCGCGAACATTTGGTCATCAAGTACAAGCACTCGAAACCCAATTTCCCCTGGAGGTTCTATGGGGATTAATTGGGGAAGTAGTTGTTGTTTTAACGCTTTAGTTCTGCTGGTAACCATTTTAATTAACCGATTTTATTGGTGCATGAGAAAGTTAATCCCTTTTTCCCATAGGGTCAGGTTATAATCCATTATCGTTGAATAGGTATAGCCATCCGGATCTAATTCACCCGTGGCATGTCCCCCAAGTGCTTCAAAGAAAGCTTCCAAAGATTTAAGACCGTGAATTGGGCTTTTTTGTCGGTCGTATTCATAAGTGGATGCCTTTTGCGGATGCAGATAATTGGTTATTTTGATGCGGAATAATTCCTCGCCTTCGCTATTTTCAATACTCGTTAATAAAATCTTTACTTTGCTGCCAATCCTGCTATTTTTTTCGATATTTGATACTACTTCGCTCAGAGCAGACATTAAGTAAAGTTCGTTCACCCATTTGTTTTTATCCTTGCCTAATTTATGCGTTAATTCTTGTTTAATTTCCCGATATATTTCTGTAATAAATCCTCGCTTCTCTTCAAGTTCTTCGATAAAAAAGTCTGAAATAGACTCAATCAAGTTATATTCCGAAAAATCTACCGTTCGCAAACCATCTGTAGAATTATCAATATGTTCGAGAGGACGACGACTAACGAAACTCATCATTGCAGGAAGGGTAGCAATTTGATTCGTTAAATCGATAATTAATTCTTTCGCGTCATCGGATTCTATATGTTTTTCTACTAAAAATTTAATAATAGGCAAAGCTTGTACGGTGATGTAAGTTCTAACGGTGTGGACGGTATGGCGACCGGCTTCTAGTTGAGCAATTTTGAGTCCATCGTCTAAAATGTGAGGTGAAACTGCCAGCATATTCCAAGCAAAAGTAATCGCGTCTACAACTTCAGCTAACTTTTGATGTTGTAAAACTTCAGCAGTCAATCCCACAATTAGACCGTAATCGTTTTGCGGTCTTTTGGCAAATTCTTTCCGAGTTCCAAGTAAATATACTAAAATGCTAGATTTTTTATTTCTACCTCGAAGTTGACGAATTTCTTCTGCCAAAAGACAAGGATAAACAGCAAACCACTTCCAGCTTGCTTGTATTAATAATTTTTGGTCGTTTATTAGCGAAAATTCACCGATAAATTTATTTATATCAATATTAGTTGTTTCGCCTGGTGTAATGTTAAACTCTATCCAGACATCTCCACCAAATTTCAAAGTTTCTTGCCTATCTTTTTGGCTCGGTTCTCCTAAATTTTCTGGCCTTTTGAGGTAGATAATTTTGGGTGGAAAGCAGCCAACTTCACCTGGTGTTTCTATCCGTCGAATATCCCAAGGCCAAAAACCTTTTCCCATATCCGGATACCGAACTAATTCCATAAATTGGCTAAATTTTTTTTCCACTAATTGGCGGGTATTTCCATCTAATTGAGAGTCTATAATATGAACTCCCGGCGCAACTAAACGGTTCAAAATATTAACCATCATCCTTCCCTGCACCTCAAATGCCGTGGCGAAAGAAACAAAGTCTATCTCCTCCCACTTTCTCAAAGCTTGTTCCAATATATTTTTCAAACGGGTTTCATCCGCTCCGGTAAAATTAAACTCGAAGTCTCTAACAATTGATAATAGTTTGATTGGATCTTCCATTTTTTCTCCTTTGAGTCATTACGGTGCTGTCCATTTTCCATCGACAATTTTCCGCACAACTATGGGAAACTGGACGTTACCATCTTGACCCACGGAAACATTTCCGACTGCTAGGGGAATGTTAGCGATCGCAGACATTCCCTCTCGCAATTTTTCCGGTTGCGTTCCTCCTCGCTTAGCCGCCAGTAAAAGCAATTTAAGCGAATCATAGCCAAAAAACTCAAAAAACACCGGATTCGTGCCAAAGCGGGTTTTGTAGCTGTCTACAAATTGCTTTAATTCGGGAGTACCAGCGTTTAAATCGGTGGCGAATTCAGCGGTGGTATAGTAGAGGCCGTTGGCAGCTTCCCCCGCTGCTTGTAAAATTTCTGGCTGGCTAATCGTACCCATTGACAAAAATGTCGCCGTTACCCCCGCTTCGCGCAGTTGAATCGGAATGTTGGCGATACTTTTACCATAACCGACGATATAAACTGCATCGGGTGCAGCTTGTTTGATTTTCAAAGCTTGGGTCCGAAAGTCTACATCATCGGGATTGAACGCTTGTGCTTCTATTATATTTCCTCCTAGTTTGGTAAATTTTTGAGTGAAGCTGTCCCGATAACTAATTCCCGTACTATTGTTAACGTAAATAATCGCGCCTTTGCGAAGGTTGAGCTTGCTAAAAGCATACTCTGCCATTGTTGACGCATCGCTTTCAGCGCTGACAAAAAAGCGGAAAACCCAGGGATTTTTACCTGTTATCCCGTTATCGGGGACAGAAGTTGCTAACAACACGCGCTTGTCTTGTTCGGCTAAGGGAATTAGTGCTTTTACACCTTCCTGAACGGCAATAATAGATGGGCAATTTTTGATGTTGACTAAAGACTGATATGCCGTCACGACTTTAGCAGCATCTCCACCCGTGTCTGAATACTCAAGCTGGAGGTGAAGCTGTTTAGATGCTTCTTGCTTTGCATAATCTGCGCTGGCAATATCCATACCATTTTTAACCGATTGACCGATATATGCCGAGTTTCCAGTCAGCGGTAAAATCACCCCGACGCAAAAATTATTGGCGGCTGTTTTTTGATGCCGTCCAAATAAATAACGTAAACCGAACGTACTAATAAGGGTGGCGATCGCTATGGAAATCACCCATAGTTTATTCGGCCTCGTTCTTCGATAAGGCTTATAATTATACATCTTTAGTTTTGCTTCTACACCCCGGTAATTAGACTGTTTAATCCTGCGGGTTGCTGGTGTCTGGATGTCCGATAAAAAAGCTGTATAAAACAATTTCCGAAACACCATCAACGTCTAACAAGTCATGGATAGCATCATCGTAAAAACTAACGATAGGACAAGCACCCAAATTCAAAGCGGTAGCTGCTAAAACTAAATTTTGCCCCACATGACCTGCTTCTAAGTGAGCATAACGGTATGCTCGATCGCCATATTTCCACGTTAGCCGCGGAATGACTCCTGTCAATAATGCTACAACAGGTAAGCGCTGAGGGAAATGGACAAATGCGGCGCGAATTTCTGCCGCCTTAACCCGATGTATGCGCTCTATTGCGTGGGAATTCGGCTCATAATGCCAAATATCGCACTCATCTTCCAGAGGACGCGGGGATGGGGGGACGCGGGGACTCGGGGACACCCCACGATCCGAACCAGGGGATTGCAACAAGGAACAATTCTCTTGTTCTCCACCAATAAATTCGGACGCTTGTGACTGGGTACTTCTCTCTTGAGAAGCGTCGCACTCCCCATCTCCCCTTCTGGGCGTCTGGGCGTCTTCTGGCGCTGGTATAACTAAATACAATTCCAGGGGATAAAGACGACCCGCAGAAGGCGCATAGCGGAAGGAAATCTCTCCCCCGTCCAATTCCACATCCCGTTTGGGGTTCCAACCGTAGGTTAACTCGCACAAAACGGCAAGTTGTTCTAATGTTACTGGTTCGGGTTGAAATTCGCGCATCGACTCGCGCCTTTCGAGTACGTCTTTCAGGGTGACATCCCCGATGGTATCGAGGGCATGGGGAAGCTGATGGCGAGTGGCAAAGCGATATTTTTTGCCCCCGGTGGCGACGGTGGATTCAATTTCTGCGATCGCTATCATATTAGTCTGTCGATTTAATGCAGCATTGGGATTAGTATCTGCATTGACGACTCTCGCTTCCAACAGCGGATGCATCTTCGTATTTTCATGATAAATTTCGTAGAGTTTCGGCTGTTGAACTTCAGGAGTTGCTGCCAACATCCGCACGAAAGTTTCATCGGTTTGCATAGTGCTAATTGCTAATTGCTAATTGCTAATTGGTCATGGTTTAAGGCCAAGGATGGGGCATGGTATTGATCGTGGCGTCTTTATCTATATTTATTCCTCCTATCGTTGTGGGTAAGCGAGTTGCTGCTAATTCATCCGTCCCCAGATCGGCAAAGTAAAACGGTACTAAACCAGGTACAATTACTTTAACAACATATGCTCCCATTTCCCTCACATCGGGTGTAGTGAGATCGAGAACAAAAATGTCTTTTGGTAATTGGTAATTGCCGATCAACTCGTTCCCAGGTTCAACCTGGGAACGATATACCAGAGGATCCGCCTCGGCTAAAGGGGCAGGTTTATTCTCAAACAAAAAAGATACTTGGGATACCATTTCCGGGTCAAAATAAAGTTCCGAATGTTGGGCAAAACTGCCAGGAATTGCCTCCTTTCCTTCGGAAAAATCTTGCCGCAAACCGCTTAAACCAACTCGCCAAGAAACGCCTTTCCAACCTAAACAAGCTTCCCGAAAAGCATGTCTCGCAGCATCATCAATATTGACAGCAGCACCGGCACCAAAGGCGAAAATCGGCGACCCTTCTGCGGGAAAATAACCGATAATCGCTAAAATAACTTTGTAGCCAAATTCGGGAGAAATATCGCGGATAATTGTTTTAATCCCGCGATTTTGCATCCGCTGCACTTGTTCTAGATAATTGTCTGGCAGGATGTTGGCAGGATTAATAAAAGTACCCCCATTTTTGTATAACCATACAACCATGAGAGCATCGCGTTCAATCACTTCCCTTAAACCTCGATCTATGGCATCTTCTAAAGTAATGCCGCACGCCATGCCGTTGGTAGTTTGAAATAGATTGATGCTTTGATTTTGGGTGAGGAATTCAACGGGTAATAGGTAATTTGGAGAATTAGTATCTAGTTTCCAGGCGGGTAAGATGCGGCGGGGAGAGTTAATTGCTTGTTCGCACCAAGCTTTTCTGGAGATTGTTTTTGGGAGTAAGAAGGGAAGGTTAAAGATTAAGTCGGCGGATATAGAATTATCCGGATTTTGCACGGGTAATTCTGCTAGCAAATCTTCTGTGAGGGCGAAGACGTAACGTTCTAAAGCTTCGCCACAAGCAGATGCGATCGCATTCTCATTATCTTCCGATATCCCGCATCCCACAAACCGATCCGCTGTTTCCGGGAGTCTCGCTTCTAAATCTTGGCTAATCCGCGTCCCCCACACGTGAAACCGAAAATCTGTAGGGCGTCGCTGCAATTTCACCAACTCGCGAATCGGACTACCTTTTCCCACCCAAGCACTTAACGATTTAGGTTTCATAATTATCTCAAACGATTTATAAACCGTTTTAACAGGCTTTGTAGGGACAAGGCGTAGAATCATTGTATGCCGTGTCCCTACAACCAGAAATTTATTGCTTGCTGACCAAATTAAACATCAATTACCGCTCCCTCCGGATAAGTTTTTAACCGACTGCATACCCGGCAACGGGGATTTTTCAAAGCAGGATAATCAGCAAAAGTCACACTACGAATATCGATTTCATGAATCGATGTTAACGCCCGCGAAAGCCCCGCACCGCTCAAAAATTCTGCACAAATTCCTGCTAGTAAATTAGCCGCCGATACAACCATCGGATAGCTACCTGCTTGGCAAGTATTTGCAAGATCGGGATAAGCTATATTTCCTTGTCTTTCGTATATGCAAGCTTGGCAAGCCGTTACGCCGGGAACTAAAATAGGGCCAAAAGAAATGGTGAAATTTTTCCACCATCCCACTATTAAAGGTTTGTTGTTTTTTACGCACCAGGAATTAACCGCTAAGACTTGTTCCCCAGTTTCTCCGAACAAAATAATTAAATCGGCAAGACTGGCAAAAGTTTCCCACTCCTCGCTAGTTGGAATAACTTTCGTTCCCACTCCCGATCTGGTTAATCCCTCGGCTATTAACTGACAAAAATTCTGCTGTCCCTGTAACAAAACTTGAGCCTGGGCAAGTTTATTTAAAATTTCTTCTGGGTTTGGCGATCGCCAAGCATAATTCGCCGCAATATAAATATCTTTACTGCGGGAAAATTGGTAGATGAACCCCGATTCCAACAAAAAATTTAAGCAAGATATTACAGCGGCTTCAGCAATTTCTTTAGACTGAAGTTCTGCAACTATCCCTGCCACTGTTCGAGTTCCATCTAACAAAGTTAGTAATGCTAACAATACTGGCTGTGATTCCGAATCTAGTTCAATTTCACCAATTTCTTTGCCTGACAAAAAGGCTTTAGCTTCCTTGATTTCTACATCCGGTCTTAAGCCAATATATTTACCCTGGTCTATTTTTTCTTTCATTGATTTAACGTTGGGTGGCTTTACTGCAAGCACTGGAGGTTTCTGCTGCTGCGAGAAGTCTGCCTTGTTGTAGCAGAATTCTCAGGGAATCGTTCGCTTTCAATCGTTTGGGTTGATGCAGTTTTAGACGGATTTCCATGTTTTGCTACTCCTTTTTATTTTATTGCTAAATTTAGTAGATGCTCTTGTATTTATCATAGCATTTTTATCTGTGTATAATTTAAAAATTCGTTTGAGGAATAGCAATTAAACATAAATTTGTTTTAAAGTTATTAATTTGCTGAAGGCAGCGATGAACGCTCGGAGCGTCCAAAGCAGAAAACGGTTCGTCCATTAAGAATGATTCGCCTTTGCCGATGGCACAATAAAAAGCAAGCTTCTGCCTTTCACCGCCGCTTAAATTTGAGACTTTTTTACTAAGTAAATTGGTGACGTGGTGCGGTACTTTATCAACGCGGGCAAGATTTAGTGCTTCGCGAACTGTCAGATTGAGGCAAGTATTATCGCCAGATTGTAGTAGAGAAAGACCCAGGTTGACTCGTTCCCAAGGGGGTAATGCTTCAATCGGTTGACCGTTGAGTCGGATGCTACCTTGATGGATGGGGATTAATCCGGCGATCGATTCCATCAATGTAGTCTTTCCCCAGCCATTGGGAGCCTGCAAAATACTCATCTGACCTTTGTACAATTTAAAAGAAAGCCCTCGCAATTCACCATTTTTATCGATTTTTCCGATCGCGAGGCGGTTGCCTCGGTAAACGACTAAATCTTCAACCGATAGCACAACCTCACTTGAGTTTTCCTTACTAACAATTGTGGATAAAACAGCACCGCCAGTCAGAAGTTGGTGCATGATTTTCCCCCGATCGCCAGCGAGCATATTTATCCAATCCAGGAAACTACTGCTAGAGTTTTTTAGAAGTGATGCTCGCACTTTTTCGGGAGATTCAACAGCAATTTTGCCGTTTTCTAGCGTCCATACAGTTGTGGCTAAATCCAAAATGCGGGGAATGTTAAGAACGTGTTCGACGATGACGAGAGTGACGTTGTGTTCTTTGGCTAAATGGTTCAGCATTGCCATGACTTCGGCAATTCCAGCAGCATCTAAACCGGATAGGGGTTCATCTAAAAATAAAATGCGCGCGCCTGCACCAATTGCTCTGGCGATCGCTACCCGTTTAGACTGTCCTAAAGAAACTTTATCCGCCGATGAAGTTTCCCGACCTGCTAACCCAAAATCCAGTAACATGGCTTGGGAAGCTGCGAGGTTTCTTTTTTCCTGTTCTTGCGCCTCAGAACGACGCAAAAGCGCCCAAGCAGGGTTTTCTCCTAATTGATTGGGCGCGGCGCAAGCAATATTATCGAGTAAGTTTTGGGTGGAAAAGAGTCGAATATCTTGCCAAGTTCTGCCTATCCCAGCTAGTGCTACTCTTTCCGGCGTCAAGCGCGGGTTCAAATTCCACCACCGCCGGGGATAGCGAAACATCTCTGACACCCCATTGGTACGCAATTCAATCGCACCCGCATCGGGTTCTAAATTACCCGTGAGAATATTCAGCAGCGTTGTTTTACCGGAACCATTCGCGCCTCGCAGCAGCACGACTTCACCCGCACTCAGTTCGACAGAAACTCGATTTAAAACCGTTTGTCCGCCAAATTGCTTGTGCAAGTCAAGAACGCGCAGCAATACTTGCCGACCCGATAAGATTGACGCCGAATCAGTTTGAGTTGATGGTTTCGGTTTTTCCACAGGTTTGAGCGCCACTTCCCTCCAAGGAAACCTGAATCCTCCCTCAGAATTAGCGGCGTGTGCGATTGGGCAAAGCGGATATGCCGACCGCACGCTGGCGCTTCCGCCCTTTGGGCGAATCGCAATTGGCAGATTTGGAGAACAAGTAGTCATGTCCGGTAGATCTTGGCAGTTCCTTTTATTAGGTGGTTTCAAAAACCATTTTCGCGATCTATGGATGTGCCAAACCCATTATTTAAGCGGAACTTTAGGTATATTGACGATGCCGGGACTTGTAACCCGGTTACAACAAACATCAAAACAAGGCGTAACCAGCACCTATAGATAGGAGCGCCATTAAGAAAACTTGTATTTTTCCGCCACAGGCATTGCTAATTTAGGCTTTCGTTGTAACCAGTAGGGGCGGGTTTTACCAACAGGACTTACGCAAAGAAACTAAGGTGATATGAAAAATCGTGGCGCTAAAACTAGAGTCCGCCGCCAGAAACCCGCTTTCTCTGAAAAATCGTGGCGCTAAAACTAGAGTCCGCCGCCAGAAACTTTGGTGATAGGAACGCGCTTGCGTAAGTCCTGACCAATTACCTTTGACACACACAGACAATTGTACTAAACCCGCCCCCCAAGGCTAATCAATGGGATAATTTCCTGCCAAACCTTGGGGACGGAAGTGCATCATTACCACTAGCAGAAGTCCGTAGAGTAACAGGCGGATATTAGCAGCGTAAGCATCTGGTATGAACATAAAGCGAAGCACTTCTGGAATCGCCACCAGCACCGCCGCCCCCACCAAAGGTCCCCAAAAATTACCAACGCCGCCTACAATTACCATGCATAGCATCAAAATCGAATGGTTTAAATTAGCCGCACTGGGGTCGATGTAACTGACATAGGCGGCGTAAATAACACCCGCAATTGCCACCATAGAACAAGCGATCGCAAAAACCTGAACTTTGAGCAACCGCGTGTTTTTACCCAGGGCGCGCGTCGCCAATTCGTCATCGCGCATCGCTTGCAGCAGTCGCCCCCAAGGCGAATTCAGCAATAACCAAGAAACTAAGGCACAACCCCCCGCTAAAACAAGGGATAGCATCGCAATTGCACCGATTGAATCGAATGCAATACCCAACAACTTCGGTTTGGGAATTCCTGCCAATCCTTCAGCGCCGCCTGTGAGATTAGTCGAGTTATAAAATAGGCTGAACAGCAATACTTGAACCGCCAGAGTTATCATCACAAAAAAGTCGCCCCGAAACCGCCAAGCTGGTAAAGAAACCGCCAAACTCAATACAGCGGCAATTGCTACGATCAGGATTGTTGCAGGCATAAATTCCCACCCTAGTTTGAGCGTAGCGAGAGCGTAAACATAGCTGCCTAAAGCAAAATATCCCCCATGGGCTAGGGTTAGCAATCCGCAGTAACCGACGATTAAATTCAGGCTGAGGGAAACAATCAGATAAATGCTTAGGTAAATCAGTAGGTGAAGTAAATAGTTCATTGATTGCTAATTGCTAATTGCTAATTGCTAATTGCTAATTGTATTTCCTTTTACCGATTCCTGATTTCTGATTCTAATCTGCTTTTGTGACCCAGGATTCCGTTAGGGCGTAAATAGAGAAATATTGCCAAAATCATAAAAGTTATTGCATCTTGCCAGCGGGCGTCAAGTAACCAAACTGCTTGGGAACGAACTATTCCTAGCAAAATGCCACCTATTAAAGCCCCCCAAAAAGATTGTCGCCCGCCGATTAGTGCTGCTACTACAGCTAGCAAAACGGCTACTAAACCCGTGTTGGGGTCAAAGCCTACATCATAAGCTACTAAAAGAGAAGCGATCGCACCCAATAGCCCAGAAATCCCAAAGGCAATTCGCCGCAGTTGCAGTATGTTATAACCTTGGAGGGCAAATTGTTTGGGATTATCTGCCATTGCTCGAAATTGCAATCCCAGATTGGTGGATTTTAGCCATATGTAAAAGAGAGCGATCGCACCCACACACACCACCGCCGTTACCATCTGTGTCTGGGTTAACCTAATATTACCAATAGCCGTTACTGCATCTACCCCCCTGCGTAAAAACTTGCTTTCCGTCCCCCAAATTAACGCCACAATTTGCACGATAATAATATAAATTCCCAAAGATGAAACCAAGTGAGCGCCCCAGGATGCTTGTTTTAATTCCAAGGGTGCATGATTGAACAATTCGCCAGCTAGAGAAATCAATACACCTGTTATAATTGCTACTGTTATTGCCCAGTACCAAGGCCATCCCGCTTGCCAACAACTCCAGGCAATAAAAGGAACAATTGCGTATACACCTCCCAAGGCTAGATGAAAAACCCGCGTCGGCAAGTAAACTACGACAAAGGCTAAAGCTAGTACAACAATAGTTAAACCTGCAATCAATCCGTTTGCTATTATTTGCATCCAATAAATCCCTCACTGCCATTATTGTAGGTTGGGTTGAACGGCAGTGAAATCCAACATCAACCAATTCACGAAAGAAACCGGGTTTCTATGAAAAATCATTGGTTTAGAAACTAGAGATCTACGAAGAAACTAAGGTGATGGCATCGGCGCGCGTAAGTGGGTTTCCTTACCTCAACCCAACGTAATCTCAATTTCCCTTGATAATGCTACACATCAACATATACCGATTGTAGGGGCGGGTTTTACCAATAACCAATGCCAAAAACAAACAATTATAGTAAACCCGCCCCGCCCCGTGTGTAGCGCATTGATGGGAAAACGGTATAATATCATCTCCGGTCGATTACCCGCAATCAGAAGCCGGGACACGGCATTATTAACGTTATCTGTTTGTCCGAGAAATCTATGATGCCGTGTCCCTACGCAACGACTGGGTGAGGTTTTTTTATTATGGGCAATTCAACGGACATCATATAAATTCTACTTTCAAGCGTCATTGTTGACATAAACTAAATCCTCGACTTCTAGAAGAAGCCGAGGATCTGAATCTAAGCTATCAACTTACCAGGCTAATTCACGCCATTAATTTGCGAATCTTTATAGTTAGCCTTGGTTATTTTCTGACGCCGGAATTGCCGATTGGCTGTCGCCGAGATTCACCTTGAATACCTTACGGCGCACTTCTTCTGCTTTAGGCAAAGTTAGCGTCAAGATACCGTTCTTAAACTCGGCTTGGACTTTGTCGTTTTCTACTGGAACTGGTAGAGGAATTGTCCGTTGGAAACTGCCATAGCGGAATTCAGAGCGGTAGAAGCCCTTTTCTTCCGTTTTCTTTTCGTAGCGGTGTTCGCCGCTAATAGAGACAGCTTCGCGCGCTACTTGAATATCGAGGTCTTTCCCTTCTACACCGGGAATTTCCGCTCTCAAAACAAGATGGTCGTTTTCGTCTTTTAGTTCGATTGCAGGCGCCCAAGTTTTTGAACTGGTTTCGCGGTTCATTCCGGCAAATTCATCAAACAATTGATCCATTTGACGGCGCAGAGATTCCATTTCATGGAAAGGTTGCCAACGAATGAGTGGCATAGCTACACCTCACTAACGATTGACAGAATTTGAAATTTTCAATCTTTTTGTTTAGCAGACAAGGCATTTCTGCCTTTGACTTTATAGTGCCGTATTTCAGCAATTGGGTTAGTGAGGTAAACCCTACAAAAAAAGGTACACTTTCCCGAATCGGTAATCACTAATGGCTAATGGCTAATTGCTAATTGCTAATCAGGCAAAGAAACTGGGTTTGTAACGCCGCTTGCCTAACAACAGCCAATTACCAATTACCGATTCCCACTATCCAATCGTCGCTGGATTTGTTTAAGAGTTTGGTACATTTCTGGGATGCGGCTGTAGGTGGCACAGATCTTAAGAAATAGCTTTTGGGGAACGGCTGGGTAACCACCAACGATCGCTCCCGGCTCGATGTTACTATGTATACCAGCTCTAGCAGTAGCGATCGCTCTATCTCCCACTTCCGCCTGATTCGCCACTCCCACCTGTCCCGCCATCAGTACGCCATTTCCGATTTTCACGCCACCGGCTAAACCAACTTGCGCCGCAAACGCACAATTTGACCCCACCTGACAACCGTGTCCAATATGTACTAAATTATCCAATTTTGTCTGGCGACCGATCCGCGTTTCCCCCACGGAAGGACGGTCAACAGTACTATTACAACCAACTTCTACCCCATCTTCTAAAATCGTGCAGCCAGATTGTTCCATTTTGAACCAACCTTGACGAGTGGGAACAAAACCGAAACCTTCTGCACCAATAACAGCACCGCTGTGAATTACGCAATCTGCACCGATGCGGGTGCGTTCGTGGATGGTGCAGTTGGCGTGCAAGATAGTGCGATCGCCAATCTCCACTTCTGGATAAATCACGACATTCGGGTGAATGCAGACTTCGTTGCCAATCTTTGCACCTGCTTGGATGACCGCATGTGCGCCGATGTAAACATTGTTACCCACTTGCGCTTCCGGGTGAATGACTGCGGTTGGGTGAATTTCGGGACTGGGGTGGTAGGGTTGGTAGAAGAGAGCGATCGCGCGAGCAAATAATAATCTCGGATCTGCACCAGCAATCCAAGCAATCCCCCGTTCGCTAGCTTGTGCTTGTAAAGCTTCATCCACAGGTAAAATCAACGCACTCGCCGTCGTTTTCCCCACCCAAGAGGCAAATTTTCCCCCTTCGATATAACTGAGAGTGCCAGCAGATGCTTTATTTATCGGCGCGACTCCCCCAATTTCTGGGTTGCACTCTGGGTTAGATGTCAGACTATTGCTAGCGTCGTCGAGTTTTTGTACCAATTCGTTAAATTTCATTGACAAATTGCGATTGATGGGTGCTTGGTAGTTGTTCATGCAAATATCTAACCCAGAAGTCGGCATTCTAGAATTTTACGAGGAGTGGGGCTAATGCGAGTAAAAATTTTTTATTAGCAATTACCAATTAGCAATTACCAATTATACTAAATCCGGGTTAATAACCCCCCTTATTCTTATAGACCGCGCAGGCGGTCTTTGTTTGTGTAGGCGCGACTTCAGTCGTTCAGCATAAAGGGAGTAATGAAAGCGGATGCGAGTATTACCAATAAACTTGCGTTATTACTCATTCATTCTGACTCGAATGCTTGAGTTTCAAACTTCAAAACCAGGCAGTTTTCAGACACAGTGCGGATAACGTTATCTGGCACACCTGAAGGAACGCGAACTTGAATTTCTAAAGCAATCTCAACTTCAGCATCAACTAAACTGGTCAAGTGTTGAATCACTTCGTCGGCGATTTGACCAACATCGCGACGTATCCGCAAGGCATCTAACTTCACCGTTCCATAGAAACGTTTTGGTGCAACGGGTGGTACTGCGTATGTACCGTTTTTTTCCTTGGAGGACAAGGACTTACCAGTTTCACCGTTGTGATTATCTGTTGTCGTTGTTGATGGTAAAGTTTTATTTGTAGCGTTGGCTGCATTTAATTGCTGTTGTGCGATCGCTGGTTTAACCAAAAAACTCTGACTGCTTAGACTCGGTGTAATGTGTTCGCCAGCTTTCAATCCCAGATAGCGCTGTTTTGCTTCATCGTAGCCCGTAGCATAAGCAAAGTTTTCCAGCCATAGAAGCGATCCTACAGCTTGGGCGATCGCATCCAATAAAACTTGCTCGTTTTTCAATCGAGGCAAGTAGGGGTAATTTGTCAAGTATTTCCACAAAGTTTTTAGGTCAATATGGTTAGCATTAGGCCAAGTATAAATATTGAGGATTTCTAAACATAAGCGACTGGCAGCATAATTAACAATCAGATGTTCTTCGTGAACCAGCTTGCGCGAAGCCCGCAAAATCGGTGAATCTGAACCGGGAATGCGCGTTTCTTCCCAGACAATTGTCCCCTGGGGATTGGGTTGGGTGGGAATTAACAGCCACTGATACGCTTCTTTGAGTAGCATATCAACCGTTTCATCGGTTTGCTTGCGCTTGGTTGTTGCTTGATTGCTTTGGAAAACATCTAAGTTTAAAACGTCCTTTTCCTGGACGATAGAATCCCAAGCCAAAAATTGGCAGACAAACTGTACTATCGCCTCGATTTTGTTCTTATCAGGTGCTAGGAATATTAATAGATTCTTGCAGTAGCGGGGACTCGTGCCTTTATGAGAAAGAATTTCTTCAACTCGTTTGCGGGCGGCGCTATCTTTTGCCCTATAACTGTGAGGATGCTGAGGTTCTAGCACCACCAATCTCACTCCCATGTTCTCATCATCGGGGACATCGCTAGAGGAATTGGGGGCGAAATGAACGCCAGTAAATTCACCCCGCTGACGGTCATTCTTTAACCGGCGAACAATCTCTTCCCAGACTTTTTCATCATCCTGTTGAATTTGACTCGCCCGGTCTTGGGCAGTGCGAGTAACATTAGGTTGGGTGGAAATCCAGTAACGATTGCCGTCTACATATAAATACGTTGCTTGGTCGGTTAGACGGCGCAAGGCATCTCCAAAAGTAGCAGGACTTTCTCCCGGTTGGACGCAACCCAGTTTGATGCGACGATCTTCTAAACCTCGATTAGCAGCGCGTAAGGTAGGTGCAGAACCCATGTAAATCGTGCGGGTGACGCGACGGCAGGCAGAATAGCGTCCCAGGTTAGGATTTTGGCGGTCGAGGGCAATTGGTAGGGAATTGATGCCATCGACATCTTTTTCAATAATGGGAACCCATTGGTCTTCTAGATAGTGAGTGAGTTCTGATTGGACTTGGGAATCTGCCATTGGCACGTTAGCTGGTAGGATGAGGAGAGAGCGATCGCTCTGTTCCCAAAGAAAATGAATCACCTTCGCCATCAACCGCAAAACGCCCCTAGTGCGCTGAAATTTATCTAAACTTGACCAATCTGTATACAAGCGATCGAATAATTCCGGATGAATCGGATAAGCTTCAGTCAACCTCCGTTCGTAATCTCCTTCGCGGCATTCCAAAGGAAATTCCTGAGATTGAGATTGATACATTTCCCGAAACGCCCTCACCACAGCATCCCGCGCCACAAATAAACCTGGTTCGGTGATAGGTTGAAACAAGCGACGGCGGACAATTTGAAAGCTTTCTTCTGCCGAAGCAGGACGCCAAGGAGACTCAACCCGACCAATCGCATTTTTCAATCGATATAAAGCTTCTTTTCCCCGTTCTCCACCTGTTTCAATATCAGAAGATGGAACGCTAACCACTAATAAAGTTTGATTGGCATTTTTAGCCGATTCGCTCAAAGTTTGAGCAAAGGTAAAATGAGTATCAAAACTGCCCGCCGGTAAATCGCTAGTTTCGTGCAATTGACGGGCATAAGCCACCCATTCATCGATCAAAATTAAACAAGGAGCGTAGCGATTAAATAATTCTTTCAGATTATCGCCTGGATTGGTAGCCGTTTCATCCGCTTCCCGCACCATTTCATAACCTGCTTTGCCTCCCAACTGCCAAGCAATTTCGCCCCACAAGGTTCTGACTACAGTGCCATCTTTTTTCTCGTGCAGTTGACCGGGAGAAATTTTATTTCCGACTATCACCACAGTTTTAACATTCTCTGGCAGTGCCGCAACGCCAGCAGAGGCAAAAACTGGCTCTATTCCGGGTAAATCGCTAGCAGAAACGCCAAAAAACAGATGATATAGAGATAGCAAAGCGTGAGTTTTACCACCGCCAAAATTGGTCTGTAATTCAATCACTGGATTGCCACCGTTTCCGGAAAGTCTGAGTAAAGCATTTGCCAAAAGTTGTTTCAGACCTTCGGTTAAAAAAGTCCGGCGGAAAAATTCTGTTGGTAGGCGGTATTCATCCGAACCTTCATCCAAGTGAACTTGCCACAAATCGGCAGCAAATTCAGCTTCTTGATAGCGTCCCGAAGCAACATCGGGGTGAGGAGTGACAATTTCCCGCCAGGGTTTCAGACCGCCAGCAGGTTGAGATTCCACAGCAGTAACCGCAGCTTTCTTAGTTTCGCGTCGTGCTTGTTCGTCAAACCGAATTCGCAGCAATTCTTGCTTTTGCTTTTCTACCGTATCCGCTTCTGAGGCAGAAATTGCCGTTAACAATCGGGCCATGCTATCAAGGGCACGGTAAGCATCATCGCTGGAAAAGGAATCATTGTGCGCCCAAGAATTGCGCGTCACCATCAATTCCCCAACCAAGTTCTTCTCGGCATTGCCAAGAGTTTTTTTGAACACTTCATGCCACTGGTTCCAAATCAGTTTTAACAGCGCCGAAACATCTTGTTTCAGAATTTGTTCTACGCTGCGGCGAAGAGTCCGGTCTTCTGGCACAAAAGGAGTAGCAGCGACCAGCCATTTATCCCGGTATACCGAACGCATTTCCCGTTCGACATAAGGATATAATCCTTCCAGAAGAAGGTCTAAAGATCTGCCGATTCGTTCGCGATTGCTAATTGCCATAATTAATTTTAGGTTTTGGATTTTAGATTGGTTGGTAAAGAAACCCGGTTTCTAGGAAAAATCATTATGAAGAAACCGGGTTGCTGGGCTGTTTGTGCTGAAGTTTCTATATGTAGGGTGCATTAACGCAGTGTAAATATCGTTTCCGGTTGCAGCAAAATTACACCAGTAGGGGCACGGCATTAGTAAGCTTTGTCGCCAGCAGAAAGTTCCTCGCCTGCCGTGCCCCGACCAATGATTCAGATGCACCCGGATTTGATATAGCGCACCATTTCCGATTCACAGCTTGTTGGATGGCAAGCGCGGGATTGTCTTTTAAACTTAACTCAAAAATTTCTCTAGCTTGGGCGAGAGAAAAGTCACTATAAGCCATTGGCTTGGGTAAAGTTGATGTTTGGGAAGAGGAATTGAGCAGCATAATTAGAAGTCTAATGTCATTTGCACTGGTTGTTGTTGCTGTTCGACGGCGAGGCGGATAATTTCTGACCAGGAAATCACTAAGCTGTTGTAACCAATGGCTTCAGAAGTCCAGCCTTTTCGGTCGCAAATGTTATATAAACGATAGGCTAAGTCTCGCGCTACTTCCCCACGATTGCCCAATTGGGCTAATAGGGCAGCAGTACCGCTTTCGCCTTTTTGGTCTAAGGTACGGATGAGGTATTGCGTCGCTTCCCAGTCCGAGGTGCGGTTATCGGTGGCGGGGTTCCAGTTTTCCGGGAGTTCGTCGCGGCGCAAGAGTCGCACTTTGCCTCCTTTGGCTGTTAGTATTCCTCCGGTGACGAGTCCGCTAACGCTGGTGTTTTTGGCTTTGGAGAGGGTTTCCGCATCGCCGTAGAGTCCTTCTTTGTATTGGTTTTGTTCAAACCAAGTCAATGCCCAACGGGTATCGGCATCAAATTCCCCTTCTTGTTCGCTGAGGTATTCATCGAGTGTTTGGTTTATCAATTGCAGCGCGGTACGGACGCGCATCGGTGTGCCGTCTGCTTCTAAGACTTGGCTGTAGCGAGAGTATATCGCCATGCCTGGACCGATACTGGCTTGGGCAAGGTCTACAGGGGCGATATTGCCTTGTTGCAGTGTGTGGAGGGCGTCGGGCAGTTCGCGTTTGAGTTCGTTGAGGAATTGGCGGCGAGTTGCAGATGGGGCGGTTTCTGGACGCGGGCGACAGACGAGAACGATGGATGAGGCGAGGGCGTTTGTGCCACTGGCAATCGTTCTACTACCTCTTTCTGTTCGCATAGGCCATGTGCCATTAATGGAAAAGCCTGCTTTAATTAAGCCTTCTAGCATTGTTTCCCAACCAGTTGAAGCAATAGCAGAATTTACTTGATTTTCATCTTCATCATCTTCTGTTTCAGTTTGTTTGAAGGCGTAGTAAACTGTAAGCGGATATTCGGGATTAGCTGTTTCACGCATTCGAGCAAAAGCTTTGCCTAACCCTTCTTCAAAGAATTCTTTAGCTTTTTGCTTATTTCCACCAAAACGATAAGGTGTGGCAACTAATTCTTGGGCTTTTGGTGTTAGTAAAGTACTAATAACGTTAGGAAATCTTTTATCAAGTGAACGGCCTAACCAAACATATAAAAAATCTGAGAAATCAGCGGATACAATATTGTCATAGTAAGGTGGATCGGTCGAAATAAGTGAACTGGCAGCGCCAATCATTACAGCGGTAGCATCGGATTGTTTAACAATGCCTTTTTTTAGATCTGGAAAATCAATAACTACCTTGGCGATAAACTGCATAATATTAACTACTGAACCACTTGATATACCAAAAATATTTGCTTCAGCAAAGTCCCAAGTCATCGGAATAGCTTGTCGTCGAAACGTACTAACAACAAGCTCATTTTTAGGTGAGGAACTCCAAGTACAAATAGTTGAAGATGCCTCAGCAATTTTACTAATTACAAAAGCAAGATAAGTCGCCACTGCATCAGCATAGCCTGTCGCACCTGTCCCCCCTTCACAAAGCGGTAAACTATCATCAGGCATCCCAGCAGCTACAGCATTTAGTATTATCTTTTCTCTTGCTTCGCTTACCAAATCACTGAAAGTTGTTAAAGCTACAAGCTGACGCGATGTAAATAAATCAGCGTGTTTAGTCATTCCGTAACCTTGCACGCGGAAACCTAGCGCTTGTTCAGGTAAATCTGTGTCAGGTTTCCATTCTGGTTGTGCTGAATCTGCAATTTCTATATGTTCTTCAGTCGATGCCAAATATAAACGTGACCGATTACCTTCTGCCACAATAGCCATTAACTGTGCAGACATCCGTCCCGCTTTCCCCTCACTGCGGATGTAATCAAAAGCTACAGGTTTTCCGCAACAAATACAAACTGCACCTTTACGGCTAACAGTACCATCTGGAGCTTTTCCCTTACCAGTTTTTACCTCAAAACTAACAATATGTGGAACAGAATCGCGATTTATCGCAGGTTCAACCCAAGCTTCCTTACCTTTTTTAGTCGAAAGCGCAAACGACCTTACCAAAGGCATTTTTGCCCCACAAGCAGGGTTAGGACATTGAACCGTTCTCGCCCACAACCAAGCGATCGCAGTCGCCTCACCACCGCCATATTCGGTTGGTAACTTCACCTTGGGATAAAGATGCCCAATCCGCTTTTCTGCTTTATCCCGCATCCACTTGCCGTAATAACGGACATCCTCGGCTAAACCCTGCGCCCCATACCAGATCCCCCCGCCTGCGGCACCCCCCTTATGAAGGGGGGCAGGGGGGATCAATTTCTGTTGCGCTTCCGGGTTAACTGGCGGTCGATCTTTAAACTTGGGTGGAATTTCAATTAATGCTTTAGTAATCAAAACAGCCACAGGGTTTAAGTCACTTCCATGCGCTTCTAAGCCCAATCTTTGCGCTTCTAAGGGAATAGAACCACCGCCACAGAAAGGATCGTAAACTGGCGGCGGATTGTTATCGGTTGATTTGAGGATTTCGGTTTTGGCTGCATCTAATACTTGCTGGTTATTAACGTTATCCCACTTGACTAAATTCTCGATTATTTGAAATAAGCGTTTCCGTTCTTTTTCCTGTGCTTCTTCTGTCGGAAATTTATCGGGATGGCTGGAAGGATCGTCTACCAAAGAAGCAAATAAAACAGCCCGACAGGCTGCCAAAGGACGACGCGCCCACCATAAATGCAATGTAGAAGGATGTCCGTGACGGATGGATTTTTCCCGCGCGGATTCTTTGTTAATTGCTTCTAGTGGGAGTGCAACTTCAATTAATTTTTTACGATAGTTCATTTGATTGATAGCCTTATTCTTCTTTGAGCCAATCTTCGCCGCCTGGTAACTCTGCTAAAGATTCATCTACAATTGCAGGTAAATCTTTCGCAGTATAAGTATAGGTTAAATCGATGAGTTTTTGAGCGAATTGCATTAAAGTTGCTTTTTCTAATCTAGCGGAGAGTTGTTTTGGCTTTAATTGACCTCCTAATACTTCTAAACTGGCTGGACGAATTGCTGCTTCTAAGTTTTCTTCAAAATAAGGTTGCCATTCATTACTATTGATATAGTAAGAGGTTTTGTTGTCTTTAAGATTCAGTTTTTTGATTTGACGAATTGAATCGGAAATTGAAGTCGCCCAAGAGTTGGTTAATCGCTGTTCGATTTGGTTTTTGATTAAGTGAATGAATAACCTTTGTAAAAATGATTCAATGTTACGGATAATGGCTTGTTTGCTCATGCCTTCTAGTTCGTCAACGATTGCCAAGGCATCGTCATAGCGTCCTTCTAAAATGCTGGTTTTTAAGTCTATGAGTTCTTGGGTCATAAGTTTTAATTACAAATTTTCCATGTTGATTTAACTGAATTTCCTATGCTTGCCATTCCTCACCACCCGGCAGTTCAGCCAAAATAAGATCGAGGCGATCGGGTAAATCTTCTGCTGCATAAGTATAGGTAAGCTCTAACATTGTTGTTGCCGTAGCAATTAGTGCGGCTATATCCAATCGTTCTGAAACCTGTTTGGGTTTTAGCTGTCCATTAAAAATCTCTAAACTTGCTGGACGAATGGCTAATTTAATTGCTGCCTCTAAATAACTTTGCCATTCATCAGTGTTGATATAATAAAAATTTTTGTTGCCTTTGAAATTTAGTTTTTTGATTTGAACGATTGAATCGGAAATTGAATTAGCCCAAGAATTAGTTAAGCGCTGCTCAATTTGGTTTTTAATTAAGTGAATCATCAATCTTTGTATAAATGATTCGATGTTACGGATAATGGCTTGTTTGCTCATTCCTTCTAGTTCGTCAATAATTGCCAAAGCATCGTGATATCTTCCTTCTAAAATACTGGTTTTTAAGTCTATGAGTTCTTGTGTCATAATCTTTTAACGTTGATGTTTTATCTCGTTTATGGTCGCGTGTAAATGATTTAGTGACTTATCTTCGTGTCACAATCGGTGGTTGGTGCGTGACGCTAAAAGTCTCATTGCTACGTTCAAATATTCTCGCAGCGTCACGCACCCTACAGAAACAATCTGCCCTACTAAAGCCAAGTTTCACAATCGGTGGTTGGTGCGTGACGCTACAAGTCTCTTTGCTACGTTCAAATATTCTCCCAGCGTCACGCACCCTACAGAAACAATCTGCCCTGCCTCCTGCCTCCTAATGATGGGGCTAGGATGGGTCTGTGCTGCGTTGCCATAATTCTTTCCAGTTATAGTTGACGCTGGTGACTCCAAAGTCTGGTTCTTTGGAGAATGGGTTTCGCAGGTAACGGATTTCACAATCATTATCTCCCATTTGGTGTTCTGTTTTTGGCACTTGCACGAGTGCGAGGATATAATCTTCGGGTTTATTTAGTGCTGTCAGGATTTCGTTTTTGGTTGCCGTCACGGTGTCTGCGCCTTCTATGCGTCCTTTGACTTCAATAAATCGCAGTTTGCTGCTACCGGGGATGCGGGATTCGATGTCGTAACCGCATTTTTCAGCGCTGACGTCATGGGGTTGGTAACCTAATTTTTGCTCTGCTTCGATTGCAGTTGCCATTGCTAGTTTTTCTACTCGTTGGGTTTCTTTGGCAAAGGTATTTTGTGTCTCGCTGGGGTTTCCCGATAGCTTTCGCAGTAATCCGGCTGGTACTATTAAGGCACCTCCTACTACGACAGGCGGTAGGGGAGAAATCCGGCGTTCTTGTTGCAATTCTTCTATCCGTTTTTGCAGTCGCGCTTGTAGTTCATCTGCTCTCGATCTGGCTTTGGCTGAGTTGATTTTGGCGTTGGTTTTTCCGGCTAATTCTTGCAGTTTTAATGATTCGGCTCGATAATCCCAGTAGTTGATTTCTTTGGTGAGTCGGTCTTTGACTGCTGCCATTGTTTTGTCGATTAGTTCTTCTTTGTGCTGCTTGACTTCGTTGAGGTGTTGCGGAACGAGATGAGAAATCGCATATCCTAATGCTTGAGCTTCTATATCTGTCCGCAGCCAAGTTTGGTCTAAAATTGGTTCTACTAATGCTTGCTCGCCTTCGGCAAGGGGTCGATAATTCAAATAAGGTGCATAACCCCCATTCTGGGTTCTACCATCTGGATCGATTTCCACATATTGCATCCGCCGCGATACCGATCTGCGATTACCAGCACCATCAATTTTGGCGTCTTGAATCGAGTGTTCTAAATACACTAAGGCGCGGATTTGTTCCCCTGGGTCGCTATCATCAACCAAAATGCTGCCTTGTTTTAATACGTGCCGGTGATTTTCTAACACTAAATCAAGCGTCGCATCCAACAGGGGATGACCGGGACAAACAAACGCCGCCAAAGGTTTACCCGGTACGCTAATTAATTGCTTATCAAAACAAATACGTTCGTAGCGGGTGAGAATCGGTTCTCTGGTGCCAATTTGACGACCTCGATTGCGAATTATACTGGGAACGTGGGTAATTTCATAGCGTTGAGGTTCGCGCACGCGCACGCTTCCTCCTAACCCTTTAAAAGCTGCTAAAAAGAAAGAGGCAATGAAATGAGGTTGCAACTTTCTCGCCGAGGCGCGTTCCATTTCTTCCCGAATTTGGCGGACTTTGGAAATATCCAAACTTGCCCGCGCTAATACTTTTTCTTCTAATAATTTTTGCAACCGCTGGCGGTCTAAGCGATCGCTAACTACTTGGTTCAATCTAGCGCGCACGTCCGGGCGATCGCCGTAGCGAATCGCATCTATCAACAATTCTCGCAATTCTGCACCGGCGATCGCTTTCCCCAATACATCAAAAACTTTACCGCCTAACGCATCTTGTTCGATTTCCAACTTTTTCAGTAAAGCTAAATAAACATCGCCTTCGCGAGTTTCGGCGGCGACCAAGTTCCATAAATGACAAACTTCGGTTTGACCGATGCGGTGAATGCGTCCAAAGCGCTGTTCTAAACGGTTAGGATTCCAAGGCAGATCGTAATTCACCATGAGATGCGATCGTTGCAGGTTAATCCCTTCCCCCGCGGCATCGGTTGCCAATAATACCTGTACGATTGGATCTTGGGTAAAAGCTTCTTGAGCTTTGCGCCGTTCTTCTCGTCCCATCCCTCCGTGAATGGTGACAACTGCTTCCGGGCGTCCCAGTAAAGTGCGAATTCGATCTGCCAAATAATTCAAAGTATCCCGCTGTTCGGTAAAGATTACCAGCTTGCGTCGATGACCTTTAGCATCAAACAATTCAGCTTCATTTTGCAGCAGTTGGGAAAGTTCTTCCCATTTTTTATCCGTACCGTTGCGTCGAACTTGCAAAGCGAGTTGTTCTAAAATTTCTAACTGAGCAATCTCAGCTTTTAATTCGGCAATAGTCCGCGCCGCTGATGCTTGGTCAACCACTGCTGTTTCTGTTGCTTCCCTTTCTTCGCTGGGGGTATCTTCTTCAAACTCATCGATATCTTCAATTGCAACGCTGGGTAATTCAATCGGCGCATCATTACCGCGTTTGAGCAATTCCTCTTCTCTGAGACGTTTTTGCAATCTTTCTCGCCGTCTCAATAACGATTGATAAATCGCTTCCGGGGAGGAAGCTAAACGCCGTTGTAAGATGGTGAGGGCAAAACCAATGGTTCCCTTGCGTCCATTATTATCTAGGGCATCGGCGCGATTGAATTCTTCGCGCACATAGTTAGTAACTTGCCGATAGAGACGAGCTTCTAAATCTGATAATTTATATTCGACCGTGTAAGCGCGGCGTTCTGGAAATAGGGGTGTAGCGTCAAATTTGAGCAAATCTTCTTTCACCAATCGCCGCATCAAATCAGAAGTATCGACGACGTGAACGCCATCGCGAAACTTACCCTCAAAGCGATCGCCATCCAACAGCGCCATGAACAATTGAAAATCTTCTTCCTTGCCATTGTGGGGTGTAGCGGTCATCAGCAGGAAGTGACGGGTGAGACTAGAAAGTAGCTTACCAAGTTTGTAGCGCTTCGTTTCCCTAATTTCGCCGCTAAAGAAGGAAGCTGACATTTTGTGAGCTTCATCGCAGACTACTAAATCCCAATCGGTTTGGGCGAGTTTCCCTTGCAAATCGCCATCCCGACTTAACTTATCTAGTCTAGCGATCGCTAAGGACATTTCCGCGAAAGCATTGCTGCTGCGTGCTACTTCTATGCGATCGTTGGTGAGGATTTCAAAGTTGAGATGAAAGCGTTGATATAATTCATCTTGCCATTGAGCAGCTAAACTACCAGGACAAACAATTAAACAGCGATTTAAGTCGCCGCGAATTAACAATTCAGAAATCAACAATCCCGCCATGATTGTTTTACCCGCACCGGGGTCATCAGCTAGTAAGAAACGCAAAGGTTGACGCGGTAACATTTCCTCATATACGGCGGTAATTTGGTGAGGTAGCGGTTCAACTAAGGAAATATGAACTGCTAGCATCGGGTCAAATAGATGGGCAAGTCGAATGCGATGCGCTTCGGAAACCAAACGTAGTAGAGAACCATCGGCGTTGAAACTCCAAGGACGCTCAAAGGTAACAATCTCTAAAGTTTCTTCTCTGTATCGGTACAAGAGATCGTTACCTGGGCGACCGTTGGCATCTTTGTACGTCAGTTCCAGCGCATCTGCACCGAACCATTTGACATCAATTACTGTAACCAACTGGTTGGTTAATATGCCTTTGACAGTGGCTCCTTTGGTTAAATCTTCTAATCGCATTATCAACTAAGCGTTTACAAACTATCCGGATCGATGTTCAATTCTCGCAGTTTAGCTGCTAATTTTTCCGATCGTTGGCGCTGAAGTTCTGCTTGTTCCTCCGCCTGCTGTCGTGCTTGGGTTTCTTGTTTAAGTGCCTCCGCTAACTCATCAGGAACTAACAATTTCTCGCCCGTATCCTCGCGGTAAAAACCAATTAATTTCCCCTCGATAGCCAAACGCAACTGTAACGGTTCGCTGCGACTATCAGTAATCGGTTCGTAAGTTTCTCCCCGTAAGCGATATCCTTGTAATTGTTGAGAAATCCATTCGCCTTTCGGGTCGAATAACCAGTATTCTTTGACCCCCAAACTTTCGTACAGCGTTTTTTTGAAGCTTTTATCTTGGTCTTCAGTGCCTTTGGAAGTCATCTCAAAAATAACCGACGGCACTTGACCTTCTTCCCAGATTTTGTAATTATCTCTGCCTCCCGGTTCCACATCAAAAATCACCATCACGTCAGGTGCAGTTCGCAATCTGGGAAATCCTTGGGAATAGTAAAGATATTGATTGCCGAGTACAGTTGCCCGACGGTCTTTCACATATTGTTTGAGGACTTCTAGGGTAGTCAACAAAGCATAGAGATGGTCGTAAGTTTCTGCCACAGGCTCTCCATCAGCACTTGGATAGAAAATTTCCGATTCCGTTTGGGGTAAAACAACAGTCATAAGAATTTCAGATTTGGGATTTTAGATTTGGGATTTTAGTAATGTTATTTTATAGCCTGCGGAGGCAGGCTTTGTTTGTGTAGCTCCACCCTTGAGGGTGGAGAGGGTGCTATCTTCGTTCAGCAGAGTACAGCACCGCCTAATTTTCTAGCTAAAATCCCAACTTTTCTAGCACGGGACGAGTGGAAACAATATGCTTCTCCAAACCGAGTTTCTTCGGAGCAATTCCCAATGCTAAAGCGACTAATTGAGGTAAATGCAGCACTGGTAAACCCAGTTTACGCTCAATTACCTTTTCCACTTCCGGTTGACGAGAATCCAAATTCAGGTGACACAAAGGGCAAGGGGTAACAATACAATCTGCCCCTGAATCAATTGCTTCTTGAATATGCATTCCTGCCATTTTAAAGGCTTGATTCGTGGCATAACTCGAAAGAGGCCAACCACAGCATTGAGTGCGCCCCCGGTAATAAACGGGCGTCGCACCTACTGCCCGGAACACATTTTCCATCGATTCTGGTTGATAAGGATCGTCAAAGGGGATTGACTTTTGGGCGCGGAGGAGGTAGCAACCGTAAAATGCCGCGCACTTGAGATTGCTAAGCTTCCGCGTGACTCTTTGTTGCAAAGCTTCTAAGCCATAATCGCCTACCAAAGCCCACAGGAGGTGTTTTACTTCGCTACTACCGCGATAGGGAGAACAACTTTCTTTCTGCAATAAGCCGTTAATCTGATTCAGGTAGGCAGGGTCATTCTGTTGAGCTTCCTTGAGGCGTTCGTCTACATGCCCGATGACGCCCTGACAGGTGCTGCAATGAGTCAATAAAGGCAAGTTGAGTTCTTCCGCTAAAGCGATATTGCGGGCATTGACGGTATCTTCTAACAGTTGGGATTCTTCTTTAAACGTGCCAGAACCGCAACAGGAAGCTTTTTTCAGTTCGATTAATTCAATTCCCAGTGCTTGGGTGAGGGCGGCGGTGGATTGGTAGAGTTCCCGGCAAGCGCCTTGTGCTACACAACCGGGAAAATAAGCATATTTGAGATCCATTTGTCAAGTGTCAGTAGTTAGTGGTGTAGGGGCGGATTTGACCAGCCATCAAAGCAATAATCGACAATTGTTTTAAACCCGCCCCCAGTCAGTTGTCAGCAATAGGCGATTCTGACACTGACTCTGCTACTATCATCGCGCGCAGACCGGAGGTGGAACTGGAAAGAACAACAAAGGATAAAATTTGCTCCCCTACTCCCCTGCCCCCCTGCCCCATACCCGTGTCAATCAGAAAACTGACTACCGATTGAGGAGAGCGTACGCATCTTCAGATAAGATGAAAAAATGCTTAGAACTTCAGAACCTTGTAAGCAAGTTCGAGCAACTGCTAAGAGGAATTGTGGTCAGCACCCCGCTCTAAAGATACGGAGCAAGATCGCCCAAATCTTTAGGTAGCTGACCAGTCTAAGTCCCGGCAACGGGGAAACGAAGTTATCGGCAAGCGTTTAAGCTCCTACCAGGGGATGCTCTCGCTAGGCAAGCAAGCTCGTAGAACCTGATAGCTAAACAGTTTTACTCGGGGTAAGACAGTGCTGTTGGGATAGTACCGACCGATAACTTTGACGTTCGCGTAGCGTGCCGACGTCAGGAGGCATAGCTAACTTAAACCCAGCAATGGGTGAAAGGGGATAACCATATCCCCACAGTAGGGGCAACCATACCCCTCTACCCCGCAAGGGGGACGGCAGTTAAAAATGCTGCGTCAGCTACCTACACCACTTAAAAGATGGTGGTTTCCACATTCCCGTGAGGTTTTAGATGAGCCAACAGGATACATTTGAAAAAGTCAAGAAAATTGTAGTCGAGCAATTGGGTGTTGAGGAGACTGCGGTCATCCCCACAGCCAACTTTGCCAACGATCTAGGTGCAGATTCCCTGGATACGGTAGAACTGGTAATGGCGCTGGAAGAAGAATTCGATATCGAAATACCCGACGATGCCGCCGAAAAAATGATGACGGTCCAAGAAGCGGTAGACTATATCAACGATAAAGTAGCAGCCTCGGCCTAAGCGAGGTGCTTCGACTAGAGCAGCGGGGCTAGGGGGAAAACGGGGATATTAGTAATCAAAATTAAATCCCCATTTCACTAATCCCTAATTTTTAAGTTCTACTCTTTCTCTAGTCCAAGCGCCCCTAGTCCAAGCGCCCCTAGTCCCTAATTTGTTCTGCGTTCTGGGTTTGGAAGCCCGTTTAAGCGACGAAACATGACAGATTTTGAACGTAAGCGCGTTGTTGTTACTGGTCTTGGCGCGATTACACCGATTGGCAATACCTTAGCCGAGTATTGGGAAGGTTTGTTAAGCGGACGCAACGGTATTGGCCCGATAACGCTATTCGATGCGTCCCGGCACGATTGTCGCATTGCTGGTGAAGTAAAAGGATTCAATCCCCACGATTACATGGATCGCAAAGACGCAAAGCGCATGGATCGGTTTGCTCAATTTGGGGTGGTTGCTAGCCAGCAAGCGCTCGCTGACGGGCAGTTTGTCATTAACGAACTGAACGCAGAACAGGTGGGCGTCATCATCGGTACCGGCGTTGGCGGTCTGAAAGTCTTGGAAGACCAGCAAGAAGTCTACCTGACTAAAGGCCCCTCTCGGTGCAGTCCGTTTATGATTCCGACGATGATCGCTAATATGGCGGCGGGGTTGACAGCAATACACATTGGTGCAAGAGGCCCCAATAGCTGCACCGTAACCGCTTGCGCTTCGGGTGCAAATGCCGTAGGCGATGCGTTTCGCTTAATTCAAGGTGGGTACGCCCAAGCAATGATTTGCGGTGGAACGGAAGCAGCCGTTACGCCGTTGGCATTAGCCGGATTTGCCGCGTCGAAAGCACTTTCGACGCGCAACGATGACCCCGCCCATGCGTCGCGTCCGTTTGACCGCGATCGCAATGGCTTCGTGATGGGCGAAGGTGCCGGAATTTTACTGTTAGAAGAATTAGAACACGCCCTCAGTCGCGGGGCTCGCATCTACGCCGAAATCGTAGGCTACGGGATGACCTGCGACGCCTATCACATGACCGCCCCGGTACCGGGTGGAGAAGGCGCGGCTAGAGCAATGCAAATGGCGATGAAGGATGCCCGAGTAACTCCAGAACAAGTGAGTTATATTAACGCCCACGGTACCAGCACGCCAGCGAATGACGTCACCGAAACCAAGGCGATTAAAAAAGCCCTGGGAGACGCCGCGTATAAAGTGGCAATTAGTTCCACCAAGTCGATGACCGGGCATTTACTCGGCGGATCGGGAGGAATTGAAGCCGTTGCAGCGGTAATGGCAATCGCTAACGACCAAGTTCCCCCCACGATTAACCTGGAAAACCCCGATCCGGAGTGCGATTTAGATTACGTCGCCTGCTCAAGTCGCGCCCAAAAAGTCGATGTGGTACTTTCTAATTCTTTCGGCTTCGGCGGTCACAACGTCACCCTAGCGTTTAAGAAATACAGCGAGGGATAGTCTAAATTTCCGGATTAGAGCTTTGAAAAACAGGAAATATTCCGAAAATAAAAGAATATCCCGCTTGACAAATTACCATTCAATGTGAAATTGGGCAAAGGTGTTGGTGAAGAAAAGGCTAAGGAAGGGTAGGCGATGACTCGCTTTCCTTTTCTTACAGGCATTAAACCAAGAAACTAGGTTTCTATGAAAAATAATTGATTTGTCAACTGGAGAAACAAAGGTGATGGCCTATTGTTGCGTAAGTCCTGTATTACCGTGGGAAAACCGGGTTTTCAGATTCAATACTGCCAAAAAAGCCTGATTTCTCTTGAATTCACTTTTTATTTACAAACAGACCGGCAAATTGAAATTCCCGATCTAGGCTCAAACAAAGTTCTTGCCCATTGATCTTGCTAATGGGATGATGAGGATGGGATATCATGTAGGGTCAATCCAGAGTACCCCCATACCAGCTAATACCAAATCGGCTTCGCTCGCCCCATGTCTTGCGACTGGTAACAGGTCAACAGTCTCAGGTCATATGTGTTTGCCATTGTGACCCGCGATTTAAAACTAAAAACCAGCAAAATTCAGAGGGTATAAGCAAAAGTTTGGTATTAGATAAAAAGTTTTGACCGTTGTAAAGAAGAAGGAATTATGGCTGTCGCAACTCAATCGCTTGAGGAACTTTGCATAAACTCGATTCGCTTTTTGGCAGTAGACGCAGTCCAAAAAGCGAATTCCGGTCATCCGGGGCTACCAATGGGTGCCGCGCCGATGGCGTTTGTCCTCTGGGATCGCTTTATGCGATATAACCCGAAAAATCCCAAATGGTTTAACCGCGATCGCTTTATCCTGTCAGCTGGGCACGGCTCCATGTTACAGTATGCCCTGCTTTACCTGACTGGTTACGATAGCGTCTCCATTGAGGACATCAAGCAATTCCGTCAGTGGGAATCCAAAACCCCTGGACACCCAGAAAACTTCATGACCGCTGGTGTAGAAGTTACTACCGGCCCCTTGGGACAGGGGATTGCCAACGGTGTCGGTTTGGCAATAGCAGAAGCCCATCTGGCAGCCAAGTTCAACAAGCCCGATGCCAAAATAGTCGATCACTACACCTACGTAATTCTAGGTGATGGTTGCAACATGGAAGGCGTGTCCGGTGAAGCTTGTTCTTATGCGGGACACCTGGGATTGGGTAAGCTGATTGCCCTCTACGACGACAACCACATCTCGATTGATGGTTCCACGGATATTGCCTTCACCGAAGATGTTTCTAAGAGATTTGAAGCATACGGTTGGCACGTTCTGCACGTCGAAAACGGTAATACTGACTTAGCAGCGATTGAAGCTGCGATCGCCGAAGCGAAAGCCGTTACCGACAAACCCTCAATGATTAAAGTAACCACCACGATTGGTTACGGTTCGCCCAACAAAGCCAACACCGCAGGTGTTCACGGTGCTGCTTTGGGTAACGATGAAGTCAAACTGACTCGCGATAATTTGGGTTGGGAATACGAACCCTTTGTTGTTCCACAAGACGCCCTCAACCACATGGGCAAAGCAGTGGAACGCGGTGCTGGCTACGAAGCCGAATGGAATCAAGCATTTGCCGACTACAAAGCCAAATATCCCGCCGAAGCGGCAGAATTTGAACGTTTCCTCAGGGGCGCACTTCCCGAAGGTTGGGATAAAGTACTGCCTACCTACACCGCCGAAGATAAAGCACTACCCACCCGCAAACATTCGGAAACCTGCCTCAACAAACTAGGACCAGTTTTACCTGAATTAATAGGTGGTTCGGCAGACTTAACCCACTCCAACCTGACCGAACTCAAAGGCATCGGCGACTTCCAAAAAGGGCAATACCAAAACCGCAACATCCACTTTGGCGTGCGGGAACACGGTATGGGCGCCATCTGCAACGGTATGGCGCTGCACGGTTCGGGCTTAATTCCCTACGGCGCTACCTTCCTAATCTTCACAGATTATATGCGGGCGGCAATCCGTTTATCGGCGCTGTCCCTCGCTGGCGTCATTTGGGTAATGACCCACGACTCGATCGGACAAGGGGAAGATGGTCCTACCCACCAACCGATTGAAACTTTGGCTTCCCTGCGCGCAATTCCTAACCTAACGGTAATTCGCCCCGCAGACGGAAACGAATGTTCTGGCGCTTACAAAGTCGCGATTGAGAAAGCGAAGCACAACAACCCAACTTTGTTAGCATTCTCCCGTCAAAATGTCCCCAACTTGGCAGGTACTTCGATTGAAGGCACTATCAAGGGCGCATACACGGTGTTCGATTCTGAAGGAACTCCGGAATTGATTCTAATTGGTACTGGTTCCGAAGTCAGCCTCTGCGTCACCGCAGCTGAAAAACTCACCGCCGAAGGCAATAAAGTGCGCGTCGTCTCGATGCCGTCTTGGGAACTGTTTGAAGCTCAAGATGCAGCTTACAAAGAATCTGTACTGCCAAAAGCAGTCACCAAGCGCCTATCTGTAGAAGCTGGCGCTAGCTTTGGCTGGCACAAGTATGTCGGCATGGAAGGCGATATGGTGAGCATCGACCGTTTTGGTGCTTCCGCACCCGGTGGCGTTTGTATGGAGAAATTTGGCTTTAGCGTCGATAATGTTTTAGCGAAGGCTAAAGCTTTATTAGGCTAATATCTGGCTGATTCTCTGTAATTGATTGAATGAGGCTCTCTATTACTAGAGAGCCTTTTTCAGCAGTTGGCTTAAGTAGAAGAGATTTGTTAAGATATTAGTAGAAATATACTATAAATACCGACAGAGCAAGTTACTATAGTTCAGTACTACCCCTTCCGCTTATACTGAGAGGCGATATGAAAGGAGAGCTTCTCAAGAGACTGTTTAGGGCGATCGCTAGTTCGGACACAGAGGCGATCGACAAATTGACGCAGGTAGTGATAGAGGAAGAGCGTAGCAAGGGACATACACTGCTAGCCGATCAGTTAGAGAATATTACAAAGAAGAGTCATAAAGAAAAATCCACCTCCAACGGCAAAAGGACGCCCTCAATACCAGAGAGTCGTGAAGCTCTAAGTGAATTACCAACCAGCAAGCGTTTCAATCTCCCTTTAGTCACAGTTATCCCAAGGGAAAAACTGCGGCATCACATGGTGCTGCCGGAAATTGTAGAGAAGCGTTTCCAACGAATTGAGCGCGAATATGCGGCAAGAGATAGGCTCGCTCATTATGGACTGCGCTACAGGCAAAAAATTTTGCTGTATGGCTCCCCAGGTTGTGGAAAAACACTAGGAGCAGAGCGTTTAGCTTGGAATACGGGTTTACCACTGCTTAAGGTACGATTTGACGCAATGGTGTCGTCTTTTTTAGGCGAAACTGCTGGCAATTTGAGACTTGTATTTGAGGATGCTTCCAAAAATCCATGTTTGTTGTTTCTTGATGAATGTGACTCAATTGCTAAGTCGCGAGAAGACTCTCAAGAAGTCGGAGAAATCAAGCGAGTAGTAAATACATTTCTTCAAATTTTGGATGAGTACGAGCCATCATCTGGTCTTTTGGTAGCAGCCACAAATCTCAACAAGTCTCTAGATACTGCCCTTTGGAGACGATTTGATGACTTAATCGAAGTACCAAAGCCAGGAGATGCGGAAATAGAGTTTATACTAAAAGATACGCTCTCTGCCATTGAAGTAGGGTTGATAAACTGGTCTGCACTTATCGAGCAGATGAGAGGCTTTTCTGCGGCTCAAGCTGTGAGGGTTGCCCAAGATGCAGCTAAACGAGCCATACTTGAGCGAGAAGAGCTAGTCATTCAGGAACACCTAGAAGAAGCAATTAAAGAAATCAAAGTGTCCTGAAATTAATTTTTTTCGGATAAAAAAATGGTTGAACGATCTAGGCAGTTTCCGCATATCCAGCTTAAGCTGACAACACAAGGAATTGCTGCACCTGCACCAGGGGGAGGAAAAAAGAATCCTCAAACAGCAGCAAATTTAAGCGATAGGTGGGGACACGGAAGTAGGCTAAAGAGTTCAGTAGAATCTTTAATCTCTTATTGGCAAGATACTGAAGAAAAACGAAAGGAAGAGGAAAAGCCACCACTTCCTGAAAAAGTTATACCTATCATTTTACAAATTGACCCTAATGCTTTTGATGCAGAGGAGTTGAGGAAATATGGTATTGAAGTAATTGCTGAATTAGAAAATGGATATATTGTTGGTGCTTCTGCTGGTGATACAGAAGAATTTAGCGAACTACAGAAGAAGATAGATAAATTTATTAAACAAGAGCGAGGTGGTAACAAAGTTGCGGAGATCTGGGAAATTATCGATGGAGCTAGGCGACCTGAATACATCTTATCACCAGAATTACTAAATCACTGGAATCAAATTAAAGATGAGCAAATATATATTGTGGATGTAGGAGTCGCTTGTGTAGGTACTAAGTCACAATTACCTAATTGCCCAGAACGCAATCAAGGAGACAGTGATGAAAATTATGCTAAAAGAATTAATAATTGGATAAATAAACGCGATTTGACATACCAGCAATGGGACGATATCAAATCGCAACGAGAAGATGAATTAAAGAATTTCGTTACTTCTCATCCATATCACGGAGAAATTTTAAGTATAGTGGATGGAAATATTCCTAAATCGGCTGAGTTGTCAGACAGTTTTTCTTGCCGGATTCAAATATCAGGTAAAGGTTTAAAAGATTTAGTTTTAAACTTTCCCTATATTTTTGATGTTAGTGAGCCAGATGAGTTCGCTGAAATTATTCAGAGGGAAGGATTATCTGATGCTGCTCCTCCCGCTTTTCAACTAGAAGCACCAGAATCAAATGCTCCCAAGGTATGTGTAATAGATAGTGGTATTCAAGAAAGACATTCTCTTCTCAAGGCAGCAATTGATTCACAAAACTCAAGGTCTTGGGTTCCTGGAAAGACTGATGAAACTGCTGATTATGTTGGCAATGGTGGACATGGAACTAGAGTAGCTGGTGCAGTGCTTTATCCGAGTAATATACCTCGTAGTGGCAAAGAAAAAGCTGTCTGCTGGATTCAAAATGCAAGAGTGCTTGATGATAAATGTCAACTACCTAAACAGTTATTTCCACCTAATCTTTTAAGTGAAGTTGTAGAATTTTACAACGGGCAAACAGGAACGAGAATTTTTAACCACTCCATCACTGGGGCTGTGCCATGCCGCACCCAATATATGAGTGCTTGGGCAGCAGGTATTGATAATCTTACATGGCAAAAAGATATTCTTTTGATTGTGCCGGTTGGAAACTTACCTATCGACAGTAAAATAGGCACTACAAGATTATCTGTCAAAGACCATCTTTCAGCAAATCGACTGTATCCAGATTATCTTTTAGAAGATTCCTGTAGAATTGCTAACCCTGCACAAAGTTTTCAAGCTTTAACTGTTGGCTCAATTTCTTTATCACAAAAGGATAAGCCATCAGCTTTTTCATGCTCTGGTTTAGGAATTTGGGAGACAATTAAACCAGAAGTAGTTGAATATGGTGGAGATTTAGTAAAAGATGAAAGTATACCGCCTAATATTACTTATCCTAAAAATGTTTGTCCTGAATTAGTGAGGTCAACTTTGAATGGAGGGCCAGCGGTTGCTGCTGATAATGTTGGCACATCATTTGCAGCACCTAAAGTCAGCCATATAGCTGCCTCTCTTGCTGCTGAATTGCCTGATGAAACTTGTCTTCTTTATCGTGCGTTGATAGTACAATCAGCTAGATGGCCTGAATGGGCGATCGCAGATGAAGTGAATAAACTGCACGTCATTCGTCAAATAGGTTATGGGATTCCAAATCTTGAACGTGCTTTAGGTAATTTTCCTAACCGTATAACTTTGATTACAAGAGGAGAACGTTTTATTAAAGCTAGGCAAGCTCATGTTTACCAAGTAAAGCTACCAAAAGAATTGCGATCGCAAGGGGAAGAATTAGAGATTCTAGTGGAAGTTACCCTGTCTTACAAAGCACAACCACGTCGAACCCGTAGAAACCGGAGAAAATATCTTTCAACTTGGCTTGACTGGGAGTGCAGCAAGAGAGGAGAAGATCCAAAACTGTTTCTAGCAAGGATTTTAAAAGAATATGATGCTCCAGAGGATGCTGAGAAGGGAGAGAGCATTTTTAAATGGACTCTTGGTAAACAAAACAATCACGGGATAATTAAAGATGTATCTAGAAGTGCTGGAACACTTCAGAAAGACTGGACTGTTGTGAGATCTTTTGAACTCACAGAAGCTTTTTGCATTGCAGTAGTTGGACACGAAGGTTGGAACAACGATCCAGATGCAACGGTTCCATACTCTCTAGTTGTTAGCTTTGAAGCTACAAAAGCTAATATCCCGATTTATGCTTCACTTGTGGAAGCTCAAGTTGAACTAGAAGTTGAGCAACAAGTAGAAATTAAATCATAAAATATTAATAGATCGCACACAAATTCCTTCTAGTCTCTAATGATTCCGATATGCTTAGAGTGAGGGGAGTTACAGTAGAAAATTGGTTCGCGACGTAACGAGAGATTTGGGAAGTTATAGCGGCTTGCAAGCGAGTGAGGTATCACAGCAGTGTGCGGGCACCCTTAAGGGTGCGCGCTTGACAAACTCAGCGAAAACGCTGTACCTCATACGGCTGCAATTCGCTGTAAGGAAAGAGCGATCGCATACTTAAAAAATAAACTGTGCGATCGCGCAGAGAGTGCCTGCGGCATATCGCTTTCTCTCTATTTCTACACTTGCTGAAATTGGGTTACTAACCACGTTGCTACTTGTGACTGATCTGGTTGTCTGCTACGTTCTAATGCTTCTTCTAATACAGAGATAGCTAACTCTGGTAATGCCTGAGATTGGTAAATCCGCCGACTTCCACCATCGGCTAAGATTTCAAATGCCAAAATTTGGGCTTTTTGTACATCTACTACCCAATATTCATCTACTTTTAATTCTTCAGACAATAACCGCTTCTCACCTTTATCATCAGATAAAGTGGTATCGGCAATTTCAATTGCTAAATTAGGCGGTGAGAATTGATCTAGATCGACAACGGAACTCCCTGTAGGTGCTGATTGAACTCTTTCTCTTAAGTAATAAGATATATCAGGTTGAGATTCCCGCACGCCTGTTTTCCGATAGCTACAATTCACCAGTCCCCGATGAGGAATGCCTTTGAAGGTGCAGAATAAGTTGATAGCAAATGTCATTGTTCCATGCTGGCTGGCATGGTCTGGCCCAATTGACATTGTTTCAATCCTCATTTTTCCGTTGTAATAGTAGCACCTGGCTTTTTGATAGGCGGGATTTTCCGAGACCTCGATAAATTCATTCCAATTTGCTGTGACCCAGGTATCTATTGTTAGTTTATCTTTGATTGCAATCATGGTTAAACCTCTAATACTTTATGATTTTATTTTAAGTTCATATGTCGCAGGCTTTATTTAATTATATATAATTTAGGCGATCTCTACTCGAGTAAAATTCATTAGCAGCGCATGTGGAAATAGGCGAGCTTCTTCATTGGTACTGATATGCAGCAGTGTCACAAACTATACTTTGCCTTAACCTGCTAGTAAGATTATCTCAGTGCGATCGCACCAAAACAAACATCACCAATTGGCTAAGTTGCTAAGTCCGGAAATTGAATCGGCGAACTCGTAGGATAAATTTGAACCACACCCAAAGTAGTCTTGGAGAAGAGTCATGAAAGCAATTGTATGCACTAAGTACGGATCGCCAGATGTTCTTGAACTGAAAGAGGTTGAAAAACCTACTCCAAAGGACAATGAGGTCTTAATCAGAGTATATGTAGCAAGCGCAACGGCAGCAGACTGCATGATGCGTCAGGGAACACCATTTTATGGCAGGTTATTTCTTGGTCTTAAAAGACCTAAAAATCCCATAACTGGAACTGGGTTTGCCGGAACTATTGAAGCAGTTGGAAAAGAAGTAAAGCTATTTAAAGAAGGGGACTCTGTTTTTGGAGAAACTGGCATCGGGTTTAGTACAAATGCCGAGTATGTGTGTTTGCCGGAAGATGGTGTGTTGGCAACATTACCGTACAACATGACTTATGAAGAAGCTGCCCCCCTCTGTGATGGTGCTTTAACCTCATGGAGTTTTCTTAAAGATATTGGACAAATTCAGTGCGGACAAAGGGTTCTGATCAATGGTGCTTCTGGGAGTTTAGGTAGCGCTGCGGTGCAGATTGCTAAATACTTTGGGGCAGAAGTGACGGGGGTATGCAGTACTACAAATTTAGAAATGGTGAAGTCTTTGGGTGCTGACAAGGTTATTGATTATACAAAAGAAGATTTCACCAAAACTGGACAGACCTACGACATTATTTTTGACACGGTTGGTAAGAGTTCATTTTCACGTTGTAAAGGTTCGCTGAGGGAAAATGGGGTCTATCTTTCACCTGTTCTCAGTTTACCTCTTCTGTTTGAAATGATTTGGACTTCCAAGGTTGGTAGTAAGAAAGCGAAGTTTTCTGCCACAGGTCTGCGTCCGGTTTCAGAACTTCGAGTCCTCCTCAATGAACTGAAGGAGTGTATTGAAGCAGGAAAGATAAAATCGATCGTTGATAGAAGTTATCCTTTAAAACAAACTGCCGAAGCTCATAGGTATATCGAGACAGGACATAAAAAGGGAAATGTAGTCATAACTATCGCCCCCTGAAAACACAACCCAACAAGCGGCTGATGTTTGTAGTAGGCACTGAAGTGCCTATCTTGAAGCACTAAAGTGCCTACTACGAACAAACTGATATGCTAGCTGCGTAATTTCTGTATCAGCGATCGCACCTAGTCAAACATGATGCACTGACTACGTTGTTAAGTCCCAAAAGTGCTTCGGCGATCGCAGATAATAAACACGAGCAGTTAATCTAGGGCGATAACTATGACCGCTCCTTATACTGGAGGATGTCAATGCGGGCAAATTCGATATGAGATCCGCGCTGAACCTTTGACGCTGTATGTTTGTCATTGCAAAGAATGTCAGAAGCAATCTTCGAGTGCATTTGGAATGTCGATGCCAGTTGCCCGCGATGCAGTTGTTATTACCCAAGGAAAACCGAAACAATGGAAGCGAGTCTCTGACAGCGGACGTGAAGTTATTTGCTTCTTTTGTGGAGAGTGCGGGACGAGAATATTTCATAATCCTGCCCGAAATCCCAAAATTACCAACGTTAAACCTGGAACATTAGATGATACAAGTTGGCTCAATCCTGTGGGAAATCTCTGGACTAGAAGTTCTCAAAAGTGGGTCGTTCTCAGCGAACAAATGTTAAACTACGAGGCGCAACCGGGCGACTTTACCCAACTGTTTGAGCTATTTCAAAGTGAGTAACACCGTCTGAAGTCGAATGCAGAAGACTACGCCAAAAACTCAGATGCTTAATTGAAGTGGGCGCGGGAATTAAGGCAGAACTTTAATTGGCAAGGCAATAGCGATCGCACCCTGATTAATTCTCGTTCCTAATAATTCCGATATGCTTTGAACCAGGGCAGTTCCAAAAATTGGTTCCTGATATAACGAGAGATTTGGGAAGTTAAGGAAAGCGCGATCGCATCGGTGCTTGCTTCTGTTTTCAGGCCAGAAACCCGGTTTTTTCAAAAAACCGGGTTTCTGGCTTAGAAATATTTATACAAATTAGTGTATTGTTTTGTGAACTTAGCTTAAAAATCATAAAAATAGTCTAAATATTGCTCGCAGATAAAAAGAAAAAACTTTAAAATAATTGTGTTAAAAGTTACACATTTGTGAATCAGGTGGGTGATAATATAAAAAAATTAACTCAAACTAACAGTCAGCGAAGTACACAATGGTATCTATCTATCAATTAGTCAAAGAAACCTTGCAGAACGGTTACCTGTCACTGGAAACTGAAAATAAAATTAGCCAATTGTTTGAAAGTTGTGTAACGACAGAGGATATTGAAGCCCTGATAACGCTACAAGATGCTGTGGCTTTTGGTTACGTTCAGCGCGAGGCGCATAATATTACTCAGAATCGTCAGGTTAAAGAGCTTGTAGCAGTAGGTAGTAAGTAGTAGGATATAGTCAATACCTACTACCTAAAAGCAGGTTAGCTCAAAGAAATTTGCTCGGCGATCGCACGCCCTATTTCAATCGAAGAAGTCGCCGCCGGAGAAGGTGCATTGCAAACGTGTAAAGTATTTTTGGCCTGGATAATCAAAAAGTCGTCCACGAGTTTCCCATCGTTCATTAAAGCTTGGGCGCGCACCCCAGCACCAGCAGGGACAACATCTTCTGCTTGAACTTCAGGAATTAGCTGTTGCAAGCTCCGCACAAACGCTGCTTTACTAAAAGAGCGAATAATTTCTTGGATGCCTTCATCGGCATATTTGGCGGCGAGTTTCCACAAACCAGGGTAAGCGATAATTTCGCTAAAATCTCGCAAATCGAAGTCGGTTTTTTTATAACCTTCCCGCTTTAAACTCAGGACGGCATTCGGTCCAGCGTGGACGCTACCATCGATCATGCGGGTAAAGTGGACGCCGAGGAAAGGAAACGCCGGGTTGGGAACTGGATATATTAATCCCTTGACAAAATAGCGTTTTTCTGGTACTAATTCGTAGTATTCGCCCCGGAATGGGATAATTTTGGCTTCGGGGTTGGCGTTACCCAGTTTGGCGATGCGATCGCTATACAATCCCGCACAGTTGATAATAAACTTGGTCTCGAACTTGCCTTTGTTGGTTTCCAGGATTTGACTGTTATCGGTGGCGATAATTTTCTCAACTTTAGTACCCAGACAAATCTCGCCTCCCTGGGATTGGATCAACTCCCCGTATTTCTGGCAAACTTGCCGATAGTCAACAATGCCAGTGGTAAAGACTTGAATTCCCGCCAAGCAAGTAACATAGGGTTCGATTTCTTTGACTTGTTCTGCGGTAATTTTGGCAACTTTTAAGCCATTTTCTAAACCTCGTTGGTAGAGGTTTTCTAGTAAGGGCAGTTCCTTTTCTTGCGTCGCGACGATAACTTTACCGCAGACTTCGTGGGCAATGTTATATTTCTGACAAAATTCTACGATAGATTGACTGCCTTCGCGGCACAAGCGGGCTTTGAGACTGCCTGGTTTGTAATAAATACCAGAGTGGATAACGCCGCTGTTATGTCCTGTTTGATGATACGCCAAGCTGCTTTCTTTTTCTAGGACGACTAGGCGGGCATGGGGATATTTTTCCATCAATGCCATGCCAGTAGCAAGACCAACTATGCCGCCGCCGATAATTGCAAAATCGTACATCGATTACCACCTATGCTAAAAAATTGTTTGTAATAAAGCGATTTTGAACCAGTTGCAATCTATTTGTCAGCGAGTAAAATTACTGATTTGCCTATCAAGGGGAGAATTAGGGGAGAGACTTCGCCTCATCCCCATAACCTACTTATCGTTCGCTAGCTAATCGATAATCTTTGCAAATCAATCAGTCTCCCTTACATCCCATTGTCTCTGAGCAACGTTCATTCATACCCCTTACCTTTGGCGACTGCGGGGGGTTCGTTTTCTTCTAGCCAGAGTCTGACAGCTTCCTCTAATGCATCTGTCTGACTGACTTCCTTAGCAGTGCAAGCAATCTTAAATCTCATCGCTAATTCCTTGGTTATATACCCGCTCACTTGAGCGTAGTTGGGGTCATTGCGTCTACTTGCCACTACCAAACCATCAGAAGCTTCGTTTACATGGGATTCCATTTTCTCACATGCTTAGGTTGACTTTTTTTTACATGTTGACATGATTACGTGCTTACGTGCTATAATCTGACTCGTAAACCAAAAACGCCCAAGCTTAGAACTACGGCAAATCAGCCATAGATAAACTTGGGCGGACACACTTTGATTGCTCAAAACGGCTTTAAAATGCACAAAAAGCCGTTTTTACACACAATTCATCTCTTGATTAGCCATGAATACTCAGTTGCTTAAGAGCCATCTGAACTATCCCCCTTGCCTTGATTACTGGTCTTGCCAGGAGGGGGAGCCTCGTTTTGTTCTAACCATTCCTCTATCAGATCGGTTATCACTTCGCTCATTGTTTTTTGTTTGGCTGTGCAAGCCAGTTTAAATCTCAGCTTTAAGTCTTTATCGACGTAGCTGCTGAGTTCGGTCATGTTCGGCGGTAATTTCGCCACTGCCACAAATTCCCTATACGCCTACTTTCGTATCCTACTGTTTTGCCTTTACGCGCTTACTGGGTTGCAAGTTTACGAGTAGGGAGTGTTCTTAAAACTCGTAAACGAAAAACGCCCAAGCTCATAACTATGGATATCTCAGCCATAGATAAACTTGGGCGGACACACTTTTATTCGCAAAAACGGCTTTAAAATGCACAAAAAGCCGCTTTTACACACAATTCACCTCTGATTTTACCATGAATACTCAACAAATTCATCCGAGCAGATACCTAGATCTGCACGTCTGGACAATTGCGATTATGCTGCCGAATGCTTGTCATCGCACGATCGCTCGCTTTCGCAATCGGCAAGACGCGGAAGATCATCTGCGGGCATTGCGACGATTTATCCCAAAAGCCAAGTTTGAGATTGTATTTGATGGCGATTGGAATCAAGAAGCAATCGGTGGGTAAGGTTGCGATCGCATATCAGTAAAAGTTTGGTGCGTGACATAATTTTGTCACGCACCCTAGTAACTAATTGATATCATTGGGTTAATCGCAGAATAAATTTTGCCACAATTACAATTATGCCATCTCCATTTCCAGGGATGAATCCTTATTTAGAGCATCCTGCATTGTGGGCGGGAATTCATCACCGATTGATTACAGCGATCGCCAACGATCTCAATCCCTATTTACGACCTAAATATATTGCCGCAATTGAGGAGCGAGTGTATGAAATGAGTGGAGAAAAGTCTGTCTTAGTTGGCATTCTCGATGTCGCGGTACAACGAGTATTAGCACTCACGAATGCAACTGAATCTAATATTGCTGTTGCCGATCCTTCTGCACAACCGATAGAAGTGACAATTCCGATACCAGAAATTTTAACAGAAAGCTATCTAGAAATTCGCGCGTTAGAAACCGAAGAAGTCATCGCCGCAATTGAAGTTTTATCGCCTAAAAATAAACAATCGGTAATTGGTCGCCTGCAATACGAAACAAAACGGCAAAAAATTTTAGGCAGCAGCACCCATTTAGTAGAAATTGATTTGCTGCGACAAGGGGAAGCTATGCCAGTTTTAAATGTAGCGATCTCAAGCCATTATCGCATTTTAGTCAGTCGTAGCGAAACTCGTCCCAGAGCTTTACTATATGCGTTTAATTTACAGAATAGAATTCCTCAGTTTTCCTTGCCTTTACAACCAGGAGATGCGGAACCAATCCTAGATTTACAAAGGTTGTTGCATGAAATTTACGACCAAGGAAGTTATGGCTTGAGAATAAATTACAGCAACTCTCCCGTACCAGCTTTATCGGAAACAGATGCAGCTTGGGTTGATGAAGTCTTGCGACAACAAGGATTGAGGTAAAAACCGAAAATTTTTCTAACTCTTGATTGTTGTGCTAATATATAAAGAGGATTTTACAAGGGTAAGTTAAACCAGTGAAATCAACTTTATATACAACAACAAAAGTACTACCAGGCAATAGAATTGAAATTCAAGCTCCAACTCTTTCAGTGGGGCAAACTGTCGAAATAGTGATTATAATTTCAGAACCCGCTGTTGCTGAATCATCTGCTGAAGAACAAACTCTTACTTTGGAGCAGCGTCAAGATTTCCTTAAGTTACCAATGTCTGAACGCAGACGTATTCTGGAAACTCAAGCAGAAGCAATGCTTGCTCACTATCAAGAAGATTCTGAATGGCAGGAGTTAATGGCAGGTGACATCATCGACTACTAACGCCGAGCAGCCCAAGCGTGGCGATATTTGGTTGGTTAACTTCGATATAATTTGTATTGACAATATCGTTGTGTACTGTTTATGCTTCTTGAAGATATTACTGGACGAGCTGATGAATTAATCAAACTTGCGAATAAAACTTTTGCTGAGTCAGTAGCGAGTAACTATAAAGATATCGCTCCAGATATTTTTTCAAATTTGAGGTCAGGTTCATTATCATTTATTGAGCGTGTTTACGGTATAGAACACACTTATTACAAAGAGTTTGACAAGCAAGTTACGGACATAAGCTGGTACAACATTAAGCTAGCTCTTGGGATTTTAACTGCTATTCGCAACGAGCTAGATGGTGGTTGGTTGCAGACAACACGCGGACTAATTTCAGCAGAAGTTTTCGCAGACTTCTTGGAAATGGCAGAACACCTGCTTGATGAGCATTATAAGGATGCAGCGGCAGTTATGATAGGTGGGGTTCTGGAAGAGCATCTCCGTCAACTTTGTCAGAAAGCTGCACTTGATGTTGAAGATTTTAGCAATGGTAAATCAGTACCACGCAAAGCAGATAGATTAAATTCACAGCTAAGCAGCACCAAGATCTACACCAAACTTGACCAGAAGCAGGTGACAGCATGGTTAGATCTTAGAAATAAAGCTGCACACGCAAGGTATGGGGAGTATAGCGAGGAACAGGTTAAACTAATGCTTGATGGAGTTAGAAATTTCATCACCCGCAATTCTCTATAAAATTCTATTGGCTGCACTGTGCCTACTATGTATCGTGAAAGGAACGGGGATAAATTTAGTACAGTTCTAAGCAATGTAGATTGGGATCGTTCAGAAGTTCTTGAATTGCTTCTGTTCCAGAGCGAATTAGAGCTTCAACTTGGTTAGTTGGTGCATTCCCACAGCGCAGCCATACAACTTTTGGCGGAGAACCATACAGACGACTTCTTTCCGCAAAGTCTGCATCTTGAGTGACGATGCAAAAGTTGTTGGTTCTGGCAAATTCCCATATTTCGGTATCAGTTTGCTCTGCCAACCCGTGAAACTGAACATGACTACAATCAGAGAAGATGTCTGCCAATCGAGTCACTAGCTTTCGGCTCAAATTTTGATCAAAAAGCAGCTTCAAGCAGCACCTACCGAAGCAACTAAACGATGTTCGCGGTCAGCAGCAAACTCTAAACAAGCTCTAATGTCCTCTTCTGTTAATTCAGGGAAGTCTTCTAAAATCTCGGCATGAGACATGCCAACTGCTAGCCAGCCCAGAACATCGTACACTGTGATTCTCATCCGTCGTATACAGGGCTTACCGCCTCGCTTATCTGGCTCAATCGTAATAATATCGCGATAGCTCATAGTGTTTATAGACTGTATAGTATTCCTGTCTAAGTTTTTGCGTTCCAAGTAATTACTCTCAGTCTAGAGCAGCCTAACATTGCGCTGCAATGGAAGGATAGGAGATTATCGCCAGTAATTCCACGGTGTCGCTTCCGCTTCCTTTATGCTACATTAAGTAATAAGGTAGTAATACATCGGCCCAGCCGTGGTTCGGGTTCTGTATGCCCGACTGGTGCGCCACCCTCTGGAGTTGTGCGTATACCGCCGAGCGATGGATCGCTATTTTACAGTTTGATTAGCTCAGTGGTAGAGCAGCCGAATTGGATTCGGTGTGACGTAGGTTCAAATCCTACATCAAACGCCCCGGAAGTTAGCTCAATTGGAAGAGCGATCGCTGTATCGGCGATTTGTTGCAGGTTCGATTCCTGCACTTTCCACCAACACACCCTCGCCCTGGGTAAGGGCACCTTGTTGTGGACAAGGCGACTGCAAGCCAAATAAACCGTTTTGGGAGAAATCCCTGAGTGGTGAGATTTGTTTATCTGACAAGCTCTCGCGATGTAGGTGTTTTGCTACCGATTGTGACTTTGTGATGAAAGGTAGTGACTGTGAAGGTGCTAGCGCGGTACTCGTACTGGGGTGGCTAGCGATCGCATTCCTCCCTAACTTGAGTCTGTCCCTTCGCTTTCCACATTTGGCAAAACGAACGGCTTGCTTTGAGCGCTGTTGTTTTTTTCTGGATTGCCTTTGGGTAGTTTAGGAAAGGCAAGAGCAATCTTAATCCAGTTTTCGAGATGCGATTAGCTTCGCTCCTGGCGCAGGCATTCGCCCGCACCTAACTGTAAGCACCTACATTGGAGAGTTTGAAAACTTATGTATTATACATGTACCAAAATTTGATTATTGTGGGATAAATGTTTTTATCAAACCTTCTGCGTCGGTTAAGAATGCCCAAGTTATCTATCAAAATTTCTATGTGGAAAACCTTTTATATCAAACCCAATGAAATTGGAATCTTATATCACCGCAGCGATTTTAAGAAAATTTTGCAGCCCGGTACTTATACATACTTTGGTTGGCATTGGCAAGTAAAAACCTATGACCTGAACCAACCAGAAGCAAAGATTGAAAACCTGGAATTATTGCTGCGAAATAACAGTTCTGAATTAGAACAATATCTTGTAGTAGTGCGAACCGGATTCAATCAAGCTGCTTTAGTACGCTTGGGGCAGAACTGGATTGGGATTGCACCGAATCAACTGCGGGCTTTTTGGCGCGGTTTTATTGAGGTAGAAACCCATCTTTTTAACTTAGAAGAAAGCTTGGAATTACCCGCCCAGTTGGTGCAGCAAGTAAGGGGAGTTACCTTAAATGGATTGAAAAAGTTTCTAATATCGGAGGATGAGATTGGTTTACTATACGTCCAGAGTAATTTTGTTCGACCCCTAGAATCTGGCGAGTATGCTTTCTGGTTTTTTGACAGGGATGTTAAAGTTCAGAATCTCAGTAGAATTGCGCCAAATCCAAATTTTCCCCTCGAAGATGTACTGATTGAAAAACATCCTGAATTTGTACAATCTTACTGCGAAATAGTTCAATTATTGAGCCAGCAAGTCGCGATCGTGCGATATCAAAGTAAAGTCATTTCCATCTTACCGCCTGCAAGTCGCAAGCTGTTTTGGCAAGGCGTTGAAGTGGAAATTATTGATATTTCTGCTGATGCTAAGTTGCCGCCTCGCTTGGTTTCCGAGTTAGTTTCGGGATTGCCAGAAGTGTTAAATTTGCTCTGCAAAAGCTTGCATATTTGCGAAGTACCGGCACAGCATGTAGGATTGCTGTACGTTAATCAAGAATTTCAAGCGCAACTAGATCCAGGGATACACGCATGGTGGATATTTGGTCGCTCTTTGAAGGCGGAAGTTTTTGACCTGCGCCAACAAACTATGGAAGTATCCGGTCAAGACATTCTTTCTAAAGATAAAGTACCTTTGCGCTTGAATTTAACAGCGGGTTTCCGCATTATAGATCCGCTGAGATCCAAAAATAGTTTGTCGGATATTTCTGGGTATTTGTACAAAGAATTGCAGTTTGCTTTGCGCGCTGCGGTTGGGGAAAAAACCCTAGATGCCTTGCTGGAGGATAAAGGCGCAATTGATAGAAGCATCGCGGAATCGATTCGCAGCAAAACCGCAGACTATGGAATCGCGGTCGATTCGGTTGGCGTGAAAGATATCATTCTTCCTGGTGAGATTAAAACTATTTTGAGCAAGGTAGTGGAAGCGGAAAAAGCTGCCCAAGCAAACGTAGTCCGGCGTCGCGAAGAAACTGCTGCTACTCGCAGTATGTTGAATACTGCCAGAGTAATGGAGGATAATCCCGTAGCATTGCGTTTGAAGGAACTGGAAGTACTGGAACGAATTGCAGAGAAGATTGAGAAAATTCAAGTCAACGGCAGTTTGGATAGTATCTTGACCGAGTTGATTCGGATTAATCGGCAATAAACCTGCCTGATTTTATGAACTACCCATCGGGTGCGATCGTGCTTCGGCGCACCAGCAAAACCGATCGCAGTCTTTCCCCTCGATCGCAACAACGCGAGGAAAGCAACAGATCGCAACAGGTTCAGGACTTGCGCAGCAACACCATATGTGGTTTGCGGTGCGTTACGCTACTAACGCACCCTACATTTAGATCCTTTGCGTAAGTCCTGAGGTTAAAAGAGCGATCGCCATCTCGTAGCTTGTGGGTAGAACAAGTTTGTATTGAGGTCCGGTGCCAAACACTCAAGCTTTCGAGTTCTGCACTCCAACAATCGAGCTTGGAACACCATTGTCCCAGATCCTAACTGCAATTACCAGGGTTTGAACTCGATTTTCCCAGTCCTGAGCTGGAAACTTCGAGTTCAGAACTCGATCTTCCGAGTCCTGAGCTGGAAAGTTCGAGGTCAGAACTCGATCTTCCGAGTCATGAGCTGGAAAGTTTGAGTAATCAGGTTCGAGTTTTGAGCAAAAAGTATCAATGAGCGAGCGATCGCAGTAAGTGCCTTTGACCCATTTTGACAGAGCGGGGGAAGCGATTCTGGCGCGGGAGACGCTTCGCTCACGCTCAGTTCACTGCACTGGAGGTGCGATCGCGCTAGGACGACGCCTGTGAGCAATCGCGCACCCCATCCGTCACAACAATCCGCGATAACGAATAAACACCAAAATCACCGCCCACGACCCCAAGGCGACTTTTACTGCCACCAGGATGTTGAGGATGGGGACAATACCCCCGCTGAAAAGCGCCCCCAACTCTCCGTGGGGTAATTCATATCCAGCTAGGGTGATAACCGACAGGACAATGAAAACCAGAACCGAGACTTTCTCCCATGTAGCGGCGTGCCAGCGCTTGTAGATCTTCTGCATCAACTGGGGTGATGAGGTAATCGCCACGAGTCCGATTGCGGTTCCCCCCGCCACCCCGGCGGCAAAACCACCCCCCGGACTTAAATGCCCCCGAATCGCCAGTTCGATACCCACCAACGCCGAAATGGTTGCTCCCAGACGCGCCAGCACAATTGATGGTTCATCTTTGAACTGATAAATCGCGCAGGACTGTCTTTCATTCGCCAGCAGAAAACTCGCTCCCAAGATCGCGATTGTAAACACCACCACTTCGTAGATCGTGTCATACAAGCGATTGCGGAAAATGATACCCGAAACCGCATTGGGCAACCCACAATCTTTTACCACCAATTCGGTGATAGACATCCCGGATAAGTCCGGTGCCGGATTTTGCATGAGTAGCATTTTGACGTACAGCGCTATCCCCGCTGCAATGTATAACCATTTCATGAATGCTGCTCCTCTAATGCTGGTTTAGTTACATTTGTTGCAATATCATCTAGTGTATTTACGTAATCGAGGGTTGTGCCTCGCGACCAAAGTTCGGCTTCCATGATTTCATAGATGCGTTTAACTCTAGTCGCGGTGTGATATGGTTGCCTTTCTGCCTCATACTGTGAGCTGTCCGGAACCCTGAATTCCGATGGGATACAGGTAGCATGGATTTCTTTCTCGATTAGCGCGCGGTGTAAAGCTTGGGTATTTGTGTAGGGCACCAGTTCCAAACGCATATAGCGTTTGGCAAAAATGGTGCGTAACTTCTCTAGCAATGGCCCAAAATCTGGATCGCTGTGTGCCTCGTGTTTCACTTCATCTTCGAGGACGCCAAGGCGCAGTACTAGGGATGAACGGACGGCGATCGCATAGAGACTAATCGCCAGCAAGGTTCCTACCAATGCTTCGGTCAAAGCCACATCCGCCGCGCCCAAAATTGAATATATCAAGGCCGACACCGCTCCCAGTATGCCGCGAATTACCAGCGCATGGAATGGATTGACCTGAAACACCAACATGCAGGCGGACAACGGCATCAGAGCGACTATGACATAGATATAGTCATCGTTCGTAGCTATCATTCACCGTCTCCCCGCTATTGGAACAGTATGCCAACACGTACCCCAACATTGTGTTCCACATTGCCAAACAGATGATGGCGAGGATCAGCAAGGGCCATTCATTCGGTCTCTTTAGCAGCAGTCCGACGATGATAGCGATCGATCCGAGGGTATCTGAAACCGAAAGACTATGCAGCTTGAATAATACTGATCGCTTGCCGATCAGGTGAGAGGTGCCCCAAAACCAGAAGACAATACCTACGCCGATGCAGGTATAACTAAGTACGTCTATCATGCATCATTCATCCTTTTGAGTATATGCGCCAGCAACATTAATCCAGCATTACCCACACTCAGAACGATCGCCCCCACAACACCGATCATCCAATCATCCCGCAAGACGGATACAAATAGGATCGTCACCGCCGCCTTGGTCGAAATACTGGCAAGTGCCAACATTGTCTGCCAGATATCATCTTCCTTCCATGCATCGTAAATGGGTATGAGCAGTGCCAGAATCATGGCAATCAGTATCAGGTTCATCAATTTTTCCTCCGGATAACCCGGTGTACTTCGTACCACCCCTCTTCGTTGTATTTCAAGACAATGGTCTTGGGGGTAAAGGTAATCAGAAATACATCCAAGAATATGAGTCGGGGCGATCGCTTTGATGGCACCCGTTCCAGGATGACGTCTTCATGGTTATGGGGACGCAGGAGGATTTCAAATGCCTCGATGTATGCCTGTGGAATCGCCAAGAGGATTTTACCAAGTACCTGTAGGAAATCCTTTAATCTTTCCGGGGCTGTGTAGGTGCGCGGCAATAAAAGGGCGATGACGATGCCGATAATGATATTTTCCACGCTCCCATTGGCGGTGAGCAGAAACCACAAGGTCAGTCGGAATATTAGATGTCCAATCATGCCAGTGCCAACCAGAATAGTAGGATCGAAATCAGGCTCATAAAACCGATCAGATTGTCAAATTCTTCGAGTAAACGCGGCAGTTTGAGTACTGTCCGGCGAAAAATCAAAAAATACGCCACCCATCCCACGGCGATGGTTGCGAGTGGTTTGATGATATTCTCAAAGGTATACGCCTCGTAATACACACTATTTGCCGCCATCAGGCCGCCGAGCAACAAAATCGTAGCTACCCAGAAACCGAGTTTTACTTCTTCATGTCCCCCAGGAGGGAGAAAGATGAATTTGGCAAACGAAATTGCCGTTCCTAGTGCTGCAACGTTCATAGCGATCTCTTGCCAAGGCAAAAAATTCTTCGTCGTCAACACCTTCGCCCCAAAACCTGACAACATGGGAAAGCCGGAAATCGAGAAGCTAGCCAGCACCAGGGCAATCCACACCGGGGTATTGATCTGCTTGAGTTGCAGTTCCTTGAAATTTCGGCTGGGTAAACTTCCCGCGATCAGGAACAGCGCCGCTTTGACCAGTCCGTGAGTTAGGGCATAAAAGCCTCCCACCGCAGGTGCAGAGAGGATAAAGCCTAACTGGGAAACCGTGTGAAACGCCAGCATCCGCTTGGTATCTTTTTCAAACACGGCATAGAACACTCCCAACAGCGCCGTCCCAACTCCGAACATTCTGACGATCGGATCGACCTCCTCCAAAGTTAGGGCACAACGCACCAGGGGATAGACACCAGCTTTTACCACAACTCCCGACAGCAATGCCGATACTGGTGTTTCCGATTCCGAGTGGGTCAAAGGTAGCCACAATCCTGATACAAAGACGCCCCCCTTGACCAACAGTCCCATAAACATCAGCGCCAGCGCTTCCGGAGGTGCGCCCCGCAATCCGGAAAAAGCAAACGTATGACTTGTCTGATAGGCAAGCACTGCCCCCACCAGATAAAACAGCATTGCCGTGTTGCTGACAAACAGATAGCGCAAGGCGACCCAAATCGAGCGATCGCTACGGGGATAGGCGATCAAAAGAAACGCGGCAATACCGCTCACCTCTAACGCCACGTATAAACTGATAAAGTCAGCACAGGCGAACGCGGCATTGACGCTGCCGTGTAATATGATGGTCTGGGCATAAAAAAAAGCCGTCTTGCCGGTTTCCCAACAGTAGAAGATGACCGCAATCGTTACCAGCGCATTAGTCAAGATAAAGAAGGCGCTCAATTGATCGACGACTAACGTGACGCCGAAATTATTTAGTAGTTGCAGTGTCAGCGGCGTTGGCGTCGGGTTGCCAGAGGCATTTTGCTGGGCGAATAGCAGCGCCGCATACCCAGATGAAACAAGACCCACGACCAGTGCCAGATACCGATCGAGTTTGGGGAGCAGAAAAACGATAAACCCCAGAAAAAACGGTAGGGCGATCCATACAATCGTCAGTTCACTCATCAACTAAAACCTCACCGGAGTTAGCAAACCACCATCTAAAAACCTGTTTTAAAATTACGAACTTAGATCTAGGGAATGGTCGCACTCCGCGTCTCCCCTTCTCCGCATCAGAGCGTCTTCTCGATCAAGGCGTATTGTTTTTCTCGATCTCGTTGGTTTCCAATGTCGGATTATCCCGTGACAGCTTCATGACACCGACCAGCATTAACGCTTGAATCGAAAAGCCGATTACAATCGCCGTCAATATCACCGCCTGGGGAACCGGATCGGCGTACTCAACATTTTTGGCCTTGCCAAGGATTGGTGTGAATAAGCCAACTCGCGATGCAATCAGCACGTAATAGGCGATTACCCCCGTACTCATCACATCCATAGAGACGATCTTCATCACCAGGTTCTTTTTCAAGATGATGCCGAAAAATCCGCACAATACTGTTGCGAATACGAATGCTTCTAACACGGGATTTGCCTCTTGGGTTAGGGTGACTGTAATTAGATTTGAAAAAATACATTATTTCTGATAGGCAGCGCTCTTGGCAGGGAGTCCGGGTAAAGCCGCGCTCGCTTCATTTCGAGAACTTCTCGACAGAAGACCGGATAACTGGGCATCAATAGTCAGAAAGGGCGTTGCTTTTTTCAGCCATTGATAAAACTCGCAGGATGTTATTGACAGACGCATTACTTTTGGTAGTTAACTGGGGTCTTGCCGAGCAATTCTCACGTATATTATATAAACAATAGATGGTATGATGTACCTAAAGCAAGAGATGAGCGTAGATCGGGTGAGGGAAAAAATGGACACCTAAGGTTCAAGGGATCGCCGCATCACAATCTTGTTGCAGCGGACGGATAAAAACATTACTAGCCGCCAGGGAGCGATATGCCAGAGGCACGCACTCGCGATCGCCCACACCCGCAAAACAAAATATTTCCTTCGCCTAGGGCGCTCCACTCTCCAAGTATCGTAAAAAAAGTATCCCTAGCGCTAATTGAACCGGAAAAAGTTTGGTGCGTGACAAAGCGAGCAAAATTTTATTGCCAAAAACCTACTGCCTGAGAAGTACTATAGCTAAAAACCCACAAATAAGCATAAAACCAAGTACCAAAATGTTCTGAGTGGTACGTTGAACCTTGGCTAAGATTTCCTGGTAAGAAAGTTGATGGTTTTGGATCAGGAAGAAAGCTGGAGGACTAAAAATGTAGGGCAGCGCACGACTGAGTAGAAGTCGGAAAAAAAAGTTGACATTCCACAGCGCTCTACGAAGCGGAGCTTGGTTATACTGCCAAGGAAAAGCAATTTGAGCCAGACGGATTAAAGCTTTGACATCAGGAAAGCGCAAAGATTCGTATAAAGGCAAGGCAACTGAGAGATTGCTGTTGCTCCTAGAAATTGCCTCATTCAGGACAAATACATCCTCCAATGCTGAATTCACTCCTTGTCCGATATCTGGAGGAAAGCAATGAATCGCATCTCCCAAGAGTACTACACTAGCACTGCCAATAGAGTCGCTTACAAAGTACAATCCAGAACAGTATTGAGGAGTAGGAAATTTTCCACCTTCACTTTTGGCAAATCGATCGGCTTCTTCCGGCGATAGGATTTGGCTTATAGGCAATTGTGGGAAGGCTTTCTCAAAAAATTCGTACACCTCCTCACCACTTTTCAATTCCCATATTTTATGGTCAGGCCATGTAATGATATTGGCACTACGAGGTTCATCTGGATTTTTCAGCGGTAGCAAACCCAGAGATACGGCTTGCTTGCGACCTCGAAAAGCTCCACGAATCGCGTAGGCCATTTCACATTTTGACTGTTCCTTGCCACTCGGATCGAGAGGAAAGTTTGGCGGTAGGCTTAACACTTTATACCTCAGCCCTGCACTGGGCGAGGGAAAACATTTCATCTCAAATCTGTCTGATGCAGAGTCGTCCCACTCTTTCAAGGTGTTGCGGACAATCGAGTTAAAGCCATCACAACCCACTAAAAGATCTGGCTCAAATTTAACCAAATTGTTGTTATCTGTTTCAGCAACAACTTGGAGTTTTTCCGACTCGGCTATCTTGCTAATTTCTCTGCATTTGCTATTGAACAGCACGGTGATGCAGCCTTGCCAATTTTGTTCAATTTCCTGGTATAGCAATAACACAAATGCTCTGCGCGGTAACCAGTAGGCAGTTTTCCGTTTTGGATCTGCGATAGGTACTTTAAATGTTTTGCGGCTGCCATTTGGTTTAATCAGCGTTAAATAGAATTCTGTACTAGGAACGCCGATTTTTGATATCTTCTCCGTGAGTCCAAGCCAATCGGTCAATTTTTGACCCCGACCATCAATGAGATAATTAAATGATTTATCTGGCTCGTAGTAATCAGCCGCAGGACGTTTCTCCAGGACGGTCACATTTGTCCATCCCTGCTTGGCTAGCATTAATGCAGTGGCAAGTCCGGCTGGGCCTCCCCCAACAATCAATACATTTCGGCTCAAACAGTTAGTTTCCTTTGCTGTAACCATATTCGACTGCCCTATCGTCACTCTACCCTATTGGGATTCTGAAACTTGATAAAAATAAAGATTTTCTTTGACTAATGCCATCCGGGAAGCCAGTATGTTAGGAAATGTATTTCCGGTCACAAGCCTGAAACCTAACTTTTGCACTATGTCACAATCGACGATTGAATCCATTCTTCAAGAAAAACGTCTATTCCAGCCGAGTGGGGAATTTTCCCAAAAAGCGCATATCAAGAGTTTAGAGGACTACGAGCAACTCTACGAACGCGCTAAGGCCGATCCGTTGAAATTCTGGGCCCAATTGGCTGAAACTGAGTTGCACTGGTTCCAAAAGTGGGATACCGTTCTCGACTGGCAACCGCCGTTTGCTAAGTGGTTCGCCAACGGCAAGATTAATATTTCTTACAACTGTCTTGACAGACATCTCACAACCTGGCGCAAAAATAAGGCGGCGTTGATTTGGGAAGGGGAACCGGGGGATTCGCGGACTCTCACCTATGCGCAATTGCATCGGGAAGTTTGCCAGATGGCGAACGTGCTAAAAGGACTGGGGGTGCAGAAAGGCGATCGCATCGGCATCTACATGCCGATGATTCCAGAAGCAGCGATCGCAATGTTAGCTTGTGCCAGAATTGGCGCACCCCATACGGTGGTGTTTGGCGGATTTAGTGCGGAAGCGTTGCGCGATCGCCTGATCGACGGACAAGCCAAAATGGTGATTACAGCAGATGGGGGATGGAGAAAGGATGCGATCGTTCCGCTCAAAGACCAAGTCGATAAAGCGGTAGCAGAAGGCGTGCCAAATGTCAAGGATGTTTTGGTAGTTAAGCGCACCGGACAGCAAATCTACATGGAACCGGGGCGCGACCATTGGTGGCACGATTTAAAGCAAGGCGTTGGCGCAGATTGTCCCGCTGAACCGATGGACAGCGAGGATATGTTGTTCATTCTCTACACTTCTGGTAGTACCGGCAAGCCAAAAGGGGTGGTGCATACAACGGGTGGTTATAACCTTTACACTCACATGACCACCAAATGGATTTTCGATATTCAAGATACCGATGTATATTGGTGTACCGCCGATGTTGGTTGGATTACCGGACACAGTTATATTGTTTACGGCCCCTTATCCAACGGTGCGACAACTGTGATGTATGAGGGTGCGCCGCGGGCATCGAATCCCGGTTGTTTTTGGGATGTAATTGAAAAATACGGCGTCACTATTTTCTATACCGCACCAACCGCAATTCGGGCATTTATTAAGATGGGGGAACACCATCCCAAGTCGCGGAATTTGTCTTCTTTAAGATTACTGGGAACGGTGGGAGAACCGATTAACCCAGAAGCTTGGATGTGGTATTACCGGATAATTGGTGGGGAACGCTGTCCGATTGTCGATACTTGGTGGCAAACCGAAACTGGGGGAATTATGATTACCCCATTACCCGGTGCAATTCCGACAAAACCCGGTTCTGCAACTCGTCCTTTCCCCGGAGTTCTGGCAGAAATTGTCGATTTAGATGGCAACTCAGTCCCCAATAATGAAGGTGGATATTTAGCCGTAAAACATCCTTGGCCTGGTATGATGCGGACAATTTACGGCGATCCAGATCGGTTCCGTCGCACATATTGGGAACACATTCCCCCCAAAGATGGGCAATATTTCTACTTTGCTGGAGATGGGGCGCGTCGCGATGAAGATGGTTATTTCTGGGTAATGGGGCGCGTCGATGATGTAATTAACGTCGCCGGACATCGTTTAGGAACGATGGAAATTGAATCGGCGTTAGTGTCCCACCCGGCGGTAGCTGAAGCAGCGGTTGTAGGGAAACCAGATGACTTGAAAGGGGAAGATATCGTTGCATTTGTCACCTTGGAAGGTAATCAAAAAGCGACCGAGGAATTGAATAAGCAACTGAAGCAACATGTAGTGAGTGAAATTGGTGCGATCGCGCGTCCTGGTGAAATTCGCTTTACCGATGCATTACCTAAGACTCGTTCGGGTAAAATTATGCGGCGATTATTGCGAAATTTAGCGGCGGGACAAGAAGTTTCTGGCGATACTTCAACCTTGGAAGATCGCACCGTGTTAGATAGATTGCGCGAAGGTGCTTAATTAAAATAGTAGGGTGAGGATTACTCACCCTACTTGCTATCAGAATCAAAGTTGCAAATTTTCCAGTCTAGCTATCCATTGATTAAAATGATGGCATTTACTGCGAATATTATCTAAGCCGATACTTTGCACTATTGTTAAACCATCAGATATTTTACTATATCCTGGAATAGCTTGAATGATTCTCTTGGATGGGGCAGTAGTTTGGCCTTCATTAATTAATTCTGGAGACTCATACCCCTCGCATTTTTGAACTAATTGATCAATTGCTTCTTCATATCCTACAAAAATATTATTTAATTTAGATGGTTCTGATAAGATTAAGGCTTCAAATTCGTGAAGTTGGATATAAGGCAAAAATCTATAATCGTTGATATCCAATCCAAAAGCTTGTTCCAAATATTCAACTTTTTCATAGGGTTTGCTATATTTTTTTGCTTCATCAAAACCAGGAAAATTATTAGGTAAAGCATACAAATCAAACATACTTGTGAAACGCGCATCTTTATTTTTATCTTCTCTTAACCAGCGCTGAATATCTTTTTTGGCATTTTCATAATTTAAAACGCCACCTCTATCTGCTTTAGATCTTTTAGGCTTGCTACCGGGATTGACACGGCGGACATCAGTGGAAATATTAAAGCCTCCTAAATGTTCGCTCAGCAAATCCCTAATAAATGTTTCTTCTGTCGGTCCTTCGGCAATTATATGTAGCCTAATCATTTACTGGGTGTACCTCCAATAACATTTTTTTGCAAAAGTTCTGACAAAGAATAATCTTCAAGCCATTCGTGTAATCTTTCGGTATCTAATCTGCGAAACAAAGATTCTCTTTCTCGACGTTCTACAACAATAATATCTTCTGGCTCGAAATAATCAATCAAATTTGTTGATTGAGTCGCCAAAATAATTTGGGTAATATGAGAAATACTCTGCATTAATTCGGCAATAATGTTAATTGCATAAGGGTGTAGCCCTAATTCCGGTTCGTCGAGAATGATTGCATCAGGAAGTTGTGATTCTGGTTGTAAAAGTAATGCAATCAATGACATTGTTCTTAAAGTTCCATCTGATGCTTGATGAGAACTAAAGATCGTATCTGTCTTGTATTCTTGCCATTGTAAAATTACACTATTGCCAACAGGTTCTAAAACAAAATCAGCAAAGAAAGGAGCGATTTGTCGGATTGTTGCAACAATTCTCAAATAAGATTTAGGTTCATATTCGCGCAGTCTCCATAGAAAGGGAGCTAAATTAGCAGCATCTTCCTTAAGATATCTATTGTCATTTATATCCCATCTTCTTTTGATTCTTGCTGTATCTGAAGTATTATGAAATTGATAAACAACACAATCTTTTTGAATTAAACTTACAATAAATCTAGCAGTTTTATCGCCTTGATTAGCTTTCTCGATTAATCTAGATTCTCGATGCCCTGAATCAAGAGATATCCAATCAGCTAAAGAATCGTAACTAGAGCTAGAAAAGCGATACTTTTCTTCAGCAAAGATTAATGTATCTGAAGCAGCATGAAAAAGCCTCATAAAATAATCATTTCTACCTGAATCTGTCGCAAAACTCAATTCTGCCTTTATTTGAGATGTCACTTCAGAGCCATCAAACAAAAATGCGTTTGCTCCTCCAGATTGAGCAACAAAAAGCTGCATCTGACCAGGATTTTGCATCATCCATCTTAATAATTTAAAAAAAGAAATAAAATTGGACTTACCGGCTCCGTTGGCTCCGATTAAAACATTGATTTTTTTTAATTCAATGTTGAGATTTCTGATTGATTTATATCCTTGAATTTCTATTTTTTTTAACATATAAATTGCCCCTTTACCACTATTCAATGTTACGATCTTTACAATATGCGATCGCAATTTCTTCATCCGTAACTTGATAAACTAAACGATGTTCATTATCAATGCGCCCTTACCTAGACAGTTAACTCGTATTTCAGAGGTTCGGGTTTACCCAATCCTTCAAACGGCGAGCGGTCTATATCCTTAATCAATTCAACAATTTTGCGATAAATCTTTTTATCTAATTTTGCCCATTCATTAAAATCTGCAAAAGCAGAGGATTCAAAAACAATTCTTCTGCTCATTGCAAATCTTGTAAATTAATTTCAACTAAATTTTGACGCTTTTTAACATTGTCAATAGCTTTCAATAGTTTGTTTTTGTTGCTCTCTTGTAAAAGATATTCGGTTTCATCAACTTCTGTAATAACAATCTCAATCTCTTTATCTGCAAACTCCGCTTTAATTTGTTCTAAGAAATGATGATTAAGTTCGTTAGCTTTTAAACGATAAACTGTTGACATCGTTTTGACCCACTTTCGATTAACCTAATTATAGCGTTTTTATAGATTAGCGTCGAGGAGAAGAACTGGAACGCAACTGTCGGTAAAAGTTGAGCGCCCTTTGAGAAAATTCAGCTATAAAACGGAAACTGTTGTAATTAGATGTATTATGTCCAAACATGGATGCAGCACGACGAACAGCCTCAAACTCATTGTTGCCGCTTTGGTAGTACTCCTCATTCAGTGTCACGCGCACAGCGCACTCTATAATTGACCGTGCCAGAGCAGGATTAGCGGCAACTTGCTCCGGTAACACTACCCGTTTGGTGCAATTTCTAGACAACCAGGCAATTCTTCTTGGCGTCTGTTTCCAATCAGTATATAAAGGATCTTGTATCCTACCTGGAGTAAAATTAGTACTAACTAATGTTAACCGTAGTGCTTCTGTCAGCGCTCTTACCTGTGCATCAGAAACTCGGAGTGGCCTGTTAGGATTGTTAGCATACCATGAAGACCATCCAGACCAACCTTGTAGTTCTCTGACTGCATTGGCTCGATTAGACTGGAATCCTCGATTAGGCTGTATCGCGATTAGACGATCCCAGGTAGCGATCGCTTCTTCAAATCTACCCAAAACCTCCAACGCTCTAGCTCGGTTTTGCAAGACATAAGAAGTATCGTTGAGGAGAGAAGGAGTATTGTTGGGATAGTTAGCCAGAGCGCGATCGCAAGCCACCAAAGCGTCTTGGGCTGCTCCTTGCATTCCAAGCATAATAGGTGACCCCAGTGGATGCATACACTGCCTTTCCGAGCTATATCGAGCGTATTGCTGCGCTAATAGATTGGTCAAGGGCGAAGAATTCCGATTAATTTCTAGTCGCTCTTGGATAGAAAAAGCTTTGGCTTCGAGGCTAAGGAAAAAAGCCGCAGTAGATAAGCTAAGGCATAAAAGAGAATTTTTCATGAGTTTTCTCTCTTAGATTACGTTGGATTGCAGATTTTTAATTGAAGATTCATTAACTTTCTGTATTTGTTCAAAGCGGAAAACATTTAAAACCGAACATTCAGCAACGAACGCAATGCTTGGATGTAACTGCTCAAATGCAAAAATAATTTGGTCACGATACCCTTGAGCGTTTTCACAAACCCAAACTGTTTGAAGCTTTTTACCTAAAAAAGAATGGCTCCATTCTGGGTTTTTTTCTGCTATCCCATTGGGTGATTCTAGTGCGTAAGCAGTAGCAGAGGTATCAGCGATCGCATTCAATCCCAAAACTACCTCTATTTCATCAGTATCCGCCAGCGGTTTTAGGATAACTGCTGTATCTTGAAAACTCAGTTGGACTTGCTCGAGACAAACATCCTTACCGCCATATTCTCGATCTTCAACGATTGATACTTCTGTTAAAATGCTGCCAATCGGAAAAATAAATTCATCTTCCACTACACTTTTCACGTTTTTTACGTGCCTCCTTGATAATTTTAATGGCTGTTCTAGCATCTGCATCTCCTTCAGCCGCTAGATTTGCTATTTTACCTACTTTTTTGAACTGAATCTAGTTTTTTCAGTCATAAATTTTACCTAAATTCAATTGTCAATTCTAACCAATCGCTTAATTCGCTAGCCAACCATTTTATTTCTGAGTTATTCAGACGAACTTTCTTGCTTAATTCGTATTTCTGATTTCCTGCCCACATAATTAGTTGAGTATTACGCCTACTTACATAACCCCGTTTTTCTGCATCAAATGCATTAATAATTTCTAATTTAGAGAGATTTCGCTTATCTGTGGGGCGAAACCGATTCCATCGCCAGCCAAACATTTCATTGGTGAAGAAAATTTGATCGCCATCAATCCGCAGGCGAAATTGCCTAAATATAAACAAAATAGTATTTATTAGTAATACAGATACCGGAGCGATGACAAATAAGCAAATCAGTATTACAGGGATAAAATTAGGAAACCTTACTGTAGTCAAAAATACTAATGCCCAAAAAGATAAAGGAATCAAAGCAGAAATCAAAGCGATCGCTCCAAAATTCAACCCTCGTGGCGGGATTAAAATTTCGATAAAATCATCTGTTTTTGTCAATTATACTTCGCTATTACCTGGTTTTCTGATACTCAAATCAGCTTTTTTTCTAATTTGGGGTTTTGACAACGCTTGCAGTGCTTTACTAGCAGAAGGAAGACGTTTATCTAAACTGGGTTCTGTCATCCATTGCAACCATTCTGCCAAAGCAGTATCGATATTAGCTACTTGCTGAAATTGAATGCAAAAATCTTTCTGGGGTAGTTCAGTTGGATGCAACCCTGTGACTAAATAAATCAAAGTTGCGCCTAAACTATAAATGTCAGAAGCAGGAACAGCACGTCCGCCAAATTGTTCGGGTGGCATATATCCGTAGGTTCCGACAACGGTAATTGTGCCGCCTTCTTTAGCCGCAAGAGTTTGCACAGAACCGAAATCAACTAGATAAACTTGACCGACGCTATTACCAGAGCGATTTGTTAACAAAATATTGCTGGGTTTGATATCGCGGTGAATAACTGGCGGTTGATGTTCGTGCAGGTAATTCAGGATTTCTAATAGGGATTTGGCTAATTCTTTGACTTCGGCTTCGCTGAAGGTACGCCCTGCTTTTAGATGTTCTTCTAGGGTTTTTCCCTCGACATAACTTTGAACTAGGGCGAATCCTTTGTTATTGGGTGAATCGAGTTCTAGATAATCCAGGTAGCGGGGAATGGCGGGATGGGAAAGCGCTTTTAAAGTTTCGGCTTCGCGCTCAAATAATTTCAGGTCTTGCCATTCAAAATCATTGCCAAGGGAAAGCAGTTTAACGACTACTAATTCTTGAGTTTGTAAGTCGCGGGCTAGAAAGGTTTTTCTTCCCGTCTGTTGTCCTAATTGCCGTTGGATGGCGTAGCGTTCTCCTAGTAGTTTAACGGTCATTGTTTTCGTCCTCTTCTTGTCTGCTTTGTTGTTCGTACCAGCGGGCGATTTGTTTGCTACTTGCACCCATAGATAGTCGAGCGATCGCAGATGGTATAAGTACAAAAACAATGTGCAAAAAACCATCAGCCGGTACACTTTGATGTGCCAGCACTATACTAAATCCCACTAGACTCACAACTGTGCCAACTAGCGTGCTGATAAAAGTAACTGTGCGCCGATGCAGCTTGGGATCGTCGAGCGGAAAAAACAACAGCCACGTCACAATTGCTACTAATAATCCGTTTAAAAAACCAAGGGGTATGCCAACTATCAAACTAAATAATGCGCCAAAAAAGCTGCCAAAAAATGGAAAAACGGCTGTGCCATAAAGAGCGCCGTTACCAGTGCCAACTCCGGATCCTACGCATATATTCCGCACAATTGCGTACTTGAATAATTCCCTGGTCGTAATCGATTTGTACTGGGTGACGGCAGTGGGATATTTGTATATATTCCAAGGTTTTTCTAATGCTTCCAATGCTTCTTTTGCAGATTTAAAACGACGATCTATACTCGGTTCTATCATCCGCTTTAGCCAGCGGGTAAACTCAGGATTGATAGGAGTAATTTGTTCAAATTGAATTCGCAAATCTTGTTGCGGTAAGTCTGCTGGATGTTTGTTTGTCAGCAGAGCTATTAATGTTGCTCCGACGCTGTAAAGATCGGAAGCTGGAAGGGCAATTCCTCCAAATTGTTCTGGGGGCATATATCCATAAGTTCCGACGACGGTAACGGTTTTACCTTCTTTTGTTGCTAAGGTTTGAACCGAACCAAAATCGATTAGATATAGTTCAGAAATCCGATCCCCCCCTGCCCCCCTTGCTAAGGGGGGTGTTAATTCGGCGGGCGAGACGCCCACCCCACAAGAGATTTGTTTGTCTTGTGGCATGGGCATCTTGCCCGTCCCGCCCAATTTATCCGAGATTGGTTTTTCTTGTGGGATGGGCATCTTGCCCGTCCCACAAGCCAATAAAATATTGCTGGGCTTAATATCGCGATGGATAACGGGTGGTTTTTGTGCGTGCAAGTAAGTGAGAATTTCTAAAATTGATTTGGCAATTTGTTTAACTTCTCTTTCGCTAAATTTGCGTCCATTTTTGAGATGTTCTTCTAAGGATTTGGCTTCGATGTAATTTTGTACTAAAGCGAATCCTTTGCCGTTGGGTGTTTCTACCTCAAACGAGTCTAAATAGCGCGGAATGGCGGGATGGGAGAGAGATTGTAAAGTTTCGGCTTCTCGCTCGAATAACTTTAAGTCATCCCAGTTAAAATCGCTGCTGAAGGTGAGCAGTTTGACGACTACGAGTTCTTGAGTTTGTTTATCCCGCGCCAGCAGGGTTTGTCTTCCGGCTTTTTTGCCTAAACGCTGCTGAATTTCGTAGCGACTGTGTAGCGTCATGCTTTTTGTCCCCATGACTAGCCTTTTATCGCTTCTACCATGTTAATGGTTAGACTACATGGGTGCAATCGCTGATTCCAGATTAAACTTTGGAGAAACCCGACTTTTCTGAGAAGTCGGGTTTCTATATTTAGATCTTGCACCTGTAGCATTAGCCCGCCAGGGAATAAATTCCCTGGCTAATAGCTAAAGTCCGTTAAAACGGACTGATTTGATTGCATTTAGTCGGTTTTAACCGACTTGAACTATTAGCCCGGAAATTTATTTCCGGGCGGGTTTGCATAATGATGCAAGCTCTAAATATACTGACTTATTTGATGACACCTGAATGACCAGGAATGTCGGTCATGGGTTCAAACCGACCCCCCAAGTATTTAGCGAGAAACTCTTCGGCGATCGCATAAAAATGCAATCGATTTTCCGGTCGGGCAAAACCATGTCCTTCATCAGGATAAAGTACATATTCAACTGGTAAATTTGCCTTTCGCATTGCTTCTACAATTTGGTCGGCTTCTGCTTGTTTCACCCGCGGATCGTTGGCACCTTGAGCTATTAGCAAAGGTTTCTTGATTCTGTCTACGAAAAATAGAGGCGATCGCGACTTCAAAAACTCTTCTTCCGTCTCTAAATTACCCACGCGATGATAAAATATTGCCTTCACAGGTTCCCAATAAGGCGGAATCGTTTGTAGCAGGGTAATTATATTACTTGGTCCGACAATATCCACACCGCAGGCGAAGGTATCCGGCGTAAAAGTTAATCCCACTAAAGTGGCATAACCGCCGTAGGAACCGCCCATAATCGCAATCTTTTGGGGGTCGGAAATGCCTTTTTCAATCAGCCAATTCACCCCATCAATTAAATCGTCGTGCATTTTGGCTGCCCATTCGCGATTTCCGGCATTCAGAAATGCTTTTCCGTACCCCGTAGAACCGCGAAAATTAACTTGCAAAACCGCATAACCTCGGTTGGCTAACCACTGCGCTTCTGAATCGTAACCCCAAGTATCTCGACCCCAAGGGCCACCGTGAACTAACATGACGGTGGGTAAATTTTGGGCAGGAATATTGACAGGAGTGGTTAAGTAACCGTGAATGGTTAAACCATCGCGCGCTGGATAAGAAACTGGTTGCATTGACGCCAGTTGCAACCCTTCTAATTTTGGTTGGTTGCTAAACAGGAACGTACTATTTTTAGACTCGCGATTGTAGGCGTAGTAATAAATTGGACCATCATCTGTCATGTAAGCAACTAGCCAATTTTTATCTGCCAAATCGCGGCTGCTAATGTAAAATTCTCCGGTGCGAACTTGGGAAATTTCTGCAAAATCTGCCGCTATACTTGGGTCGAGTACTTGCCATTCTTGTTTGTCTTTAAAAAATGCAACCGCCTCGATAACTCGCGTCACCGGATGTATCATAATCTGACCGACATCGTATTGCGGATCTTCGGCAATAATAGTTTCCTGACGAGTGGCAAGATCTACCGCAATTAAACGCAGCGCGTTGGCATCGTGACTGCCTTCAATATAAAGTGTTTTACCATCAGCTGAAAAACTAACTGCCCCGCCTTGATCGTCTGGTCCCCAGTGGCGCAAAATTTCCCAATCTTTATCCGTTGTTTCCCGATATAAAAGGTCATAACCGCCATCGGGTGTGCTAGCACTTGCCCCACGAACTTGGTATTCGGCATCAGCATTCCAGCTAATAATATTACCTGGATTTTCCGTATCGAATTCTACTGCCCCGTTTTTCAAGTTGATGCGATAAACGTCAAACTTTTGCGGGTTATTTAAGTTCATTGCTACCAGCACTTGGTCTGGGAATTTGGGGTCAAGTTCGAGCGGTTCTGCTTTTACCCCTTGGAATGGCGTTAAATCGCGGACAATATCGTTCCCAGACTCTGTCTGGGAATGCCGAATATTAACTAAGTACAAGTGAAAGTTTTCGTCACCGTCCGAGTCTTGCATGTACATTAACTCGTCGGTATTATATGTCCAGAAAAAGATGTGAATCCCGCGTTTTTTGTCGGCGGTGATTGTCCGGTCGTCTTCCTGTCCCACTGTTTTTAACCATACCTGCAAAACGTTCTTGTCATCGGGCGCAAGGTATGCTAAATACTTCCCATCGGGGGAAAGACTGGGACTGGTTCGTTCTGGATTGCCGAACAAAATTTCGCGGGAAATCAGCGGCGGTAGCGCAGGTGCTTGTTGCTCGATAGTAGCAGATTGCATAGTTGCCTCGTCTACTAGAAAATCCTATTGTGACTTGCCCTGGGAAAATTACAAATCGCTCCAACGGGTGAACTTATCGGATGAACCAGTTGTAACTTTTTTCAGGTTTATTCATGAGAAAATTCCTTTCAGGTTAAAAATTGAGCGGGGATCGGACATCAGTCGCTCCCACAACCGCTGCCCCAATTCACTGGCAATTTCCTGCCCCAAGCGTTGGGTTTCTTCTTTGAACAACAGTGGCAAAATCTCCGAAAAAGAACTTAGTTCAAAAGCAGGAGTTTGTTGCATGATATCCACAAGTCGTTGTAGTTTGTCTAGGCTGAGGGATTCTCTTGTCGATAGGGGTAAATGAGTAACCGTCAGACCCACCCAGGTCATGACTTTCCCGAAAGTCTTTTGTAAGAGTAGTTCTAAATCGGTAACAATCTCATCAACCAAGGCATGACGCAGGTATTCTCCCTGGGGAGAGTACAAAAACTCTAATGACCCAACCAGAATTTGGTTCAAGTCACAATCATCACTGGAACGAGCATTCTCTAATAAGTCAGATACTTGCTGCCATTGGATAGTGCGATTCTTAAACAAAAAATTTGTCAAGGAATTCCTCAATGTGGGCGTACCCTTCGTTAACATCCACTTTGCAATATAGGGATAGCCCAGCTTAAATGTCGGAAAATTGGGATTGACTTTGAGCGCTATTCCTTCCAGGGTGGCGAAGCAGCGGAAAATCATCAGGTAGTAGGTGGGAGCTTGAAAGGGATATTCATACATCAACCCAGATAGCCTCTCAAAACTTTGCTTGAAGCCAAATTCTGCTACACTGGCTTCCCGGATATTACCAAACACTTCAGCCAGTTTGGGAATGAGGGGAGTTATATCAGTTTGTGGGGGCAGAAATCCCAGTAAAATGTAGTCTTGGGCGAGTCCTTCAAAGTCGCCAGCGATCAGATGTAGCAGAGAGACAATCAAGCGATCGCTTGTTTCGGGTGAAACTTCGCTCATCATGCCAAAGTCGAGGTAGGCTAATTTCCCATCGGGGGTGACTAAGGCATTACCTGGGTGAGGATCGGCATGAAAAAAACCCCCCTCTAGCAGTTGCTTGAGGGAACACTTGAATCCAAAAGCCACTAGGTCTGTTGGGTCTAATCCTTGGGCGCGAATCGCTTCTGTTGAGGTTAATTTGATGCCATTAATCCACTCCATCGTCAGGACTCGACGACTGGTGTATTCAAAGTAGATACGGGGCACATAAATATGATTCAGGTCACCGTAGAGTTGGGCAAATTTCTCCGCATTTCGACCTTCCTGGATATAGTCCATTTCTTCAAACAGGCGAGTAGCTAATTCATCGGTCAATGCTACGAGGTCGCTGTGAATAAATGGAATATTTTTTTGTGCCCAAGCTGCTAATTGGCGCACCAGGTAAATATCCAAAGCGATGCGATCGAGCAGACCAGGACGTTGCACCTTTACAGCTACGATTTCACCCGTCTTGAGTTTTCCCTTGTAAACTTGCCCCAGGGAGGCAGCCGCTACGGGTTCGGGGGTCAGTTCGGCATATATTTCGTCATACCTACCTCCTAATTCTTCTTCTATAAGCTGATAGGCTTCTTGATTAGAAAAGGGAGGCAATTGGTCTTGTAAATTGGCGAGTTCCTCTAAATAAACAGGCGGGATCAGGTCGGGTCGGCAGGAGAGCATTTGTCCCAACTTGATGAAGGTAGGACCAAGTTGAATCAGCTTTTGCCGTAAAGCGCTAGCTCGTCGCGCCTGATTCTGCGCCCGGTCACCCCTTAGTCCGTCCCATACTAGAAGACTGCACCAGGAGAGAAACGAATTTAAAATAGTCAGCCGACGTGCCCACAGTTTTCGGGGTTGCTGGCTATAGTCAACCATAGCGGCAACGGCATTATCTGCTAATGGTTTACTGCTGTTTCCTAAAATCTTGGCATATCTGGGCAAATCTCTGGATTTTTGCACTGGTTTTTTGGTGGGAAAAACGAGTTGGGCCTCAGGGGAGACGCTCTGCGCGACCTTTCTTAAGATCTCCGCGTCTGCTACGTCTTTTTGTGAAACTTGGTTTTATCTTGAGTACTTTCACTCCAATCCAATCTTATTCCACATTTGTACTGTGGTAAAAAAATCGATGTTTACAAATTTGACGTTGCATCTGATATGAGTGGGAGATTGTCCCTTGCCAACGGTTGTGTAACTGCAAGCTTGCTAATCGCTGCTCTCTAGCAAGCTTGCAAGCTTGCAAGCTTGCAATTAGTAAATCGCTTCATCAAAACTGAAGCCCTTACGTAACTTTAACAATGTAGTCATGGTTAGTCTCCATTTCATCAATTTATTAAACGGAAGTTGCCCCCCGCAGGGTGGCAACTTCCGTCTGAAACCATTACAGTCTCAGACTTTCGGTGATTGTGGTAAGTCTGCTACATGACTACAATCGATGAAACCCTTATGTGGCCTCGATTTGGGCCGATGTTATGTTGAAATCCATTGTAAAACATATTTTGCGCGATCGCGCAGCGTGCCGGAGGCATATCGCCTGTCATACATGACTACAAAATTTGGAGGCTAAATGGCTATAAGCAAAGCCTAGCAAGCATTTCAGCCACCTGAATTTGCCACGCAGGGGGCAACTTCCGTTTAAATGAGAATCGTGCACGAACTAGAACTGCATGAGTCAATTGCAGTCAAATTTAACCAGCTTTTCCATTGGGAACCACAATCAAGGTATTCTCTGAGGATTTCTGCGATCGCCTGCACATGTGGTTGTCGCAGTAACTTCGTTAGCGGATGTTTTTGAAGAGCTAACAAACAGACGATTGGCGCAATTAGGTAGACATTGAGAGAATCATGTAACGCAACAGCCCCTGAGAGCTAACCCACTCCATCCATTTGTTGATTAGGTTAAACTCTGCTTCTAAATCTGGTCGCATCGTCCCGCGTAGTAGCTGACCGATAAATGGATAAGTAGGCAGAGTATTAACGGTGATGTCCTGCTCCTGCACTGGCACAAACCCTGACTCCCGCCCTAGCTGCTGGTAGTCTGCCAAGGTGTAACTCGTATTAACCTTCCCAAATAACCGAGTGTTCAGCCCACTGAAGTGCCAAAACTTTACAAAAGGTGCCAAGATCTCCACTGGCACAAAGTCGCTAATGACCAGACGACCGCCTGGACGCAGTACCCGTTTTGCTTCTTGAAAGAAGCGTTCGCGGCTAGGGAAGTGGAAAATACACTCACTTGCCAGCACTACATCAAAGGAGTCCTTCTCAAACGGTAGCTGACAAGCATCGGCCTTGACGAATTTGATCTGGTTGCCCTCAGCCGCTTGCACCTGTTGTCTGGCTCTTTCTAGCTGACGCGAGTCGATATTCACACCCACCAGATTCATATGGTTAAACTGTTGGTTGATGCTGGCAATAGTATTACCCTAAGCCACATTGTCGCCAACGTGACTCGGCTTCAGAACCGTGCGTGATACTTTCGCATCACACGGCTCCTCAATGATTTGGCTCTTGTCATGAGTACCGTCTCGTTTGGTTTTGATGTCGTGGCAGTGCCTA
>NZ_JBHFNP010000182.1:0-6544 GCF_041929235.1 Microseira sp. BLCC-F43 | reverse complement strand
GAAAATAGAGCAATTACCCCTATTGAACCCGGTCGAAAGACAGCAATTACTATCACCAGAAAATAATTGGGTGAGAGAAATTGGGGTGAATCAATGCGTTCATCAATTGTTTGAGGAGCAGGTGGCGCGTACTCCGGATGCTATAGCAGTGGTACTTGGAGATCAACAACTGACTTATCGACTGTTGAATGAGCGAGCTAATCAGTTAGCTCATTATTTACAGCGTTTGGCAATCGGATTAGATGGGCGAGTGGGTGTATTAATAGAACCCTCAATCGAAATGGTAGTAGGAGTGTTGGGAATTCTTAAAGCAGGCGCAACTTATGTCCCGATTGAGCCGAGCGAACCCGTTCATCAAGTCGCCGCTCTTTTGCAGGAAGCAAAGATTCCCGTACTCTTGACTCAACAAAAATATCGAGGTCGTTGCTCAGAACATAATATCTTGGCGATCTCGCTAGACTCAGATTGGGGCGCAATTGCTCAACAAAACCGACAAAATCCAGAGGTTGTTATTACTCCCGAAAAACCAGCTTATGTAATTTACTCAGTTGGTCAAAGTATCTTGGTAGAACATCAAGCCGTGAGTTCTCGTCTCTATTGGCTGCAACGTCAAGTTTCTCTGTCTCCAGGAGAGACGGTATTACAACAAGCTTCCTTAGTTCAGGAAAGTGCAGTACGGGAGCTATTTTTGCCGTTGGGGGTTGGAGGGTGTGTAGTCATCTTACCTCCCCAAGAATTTGACAATCCTAAAGCTTGGCAACAGCTTATTACTCAACAAAAAATTAGCATCGTTAACTTCTTGCCTTCACAATTATCAACGTTCCTTGCTTACTTAAACCAGGAAACGGCGAGTCAACTCTCTCATTTACGTTGGCTGTTATGCTCAGGAGAGCCACTATACCAGTCGGACGTAGAAGTCTGCCATCAACTCTTAAATTGCTCTTTGCTATATCTATATAATCTGCCAGAAATAGCTGCCGAGGTGAGTTTTTGGCTTTGTCAATCAGGTCAGAACACAGAAGTTGTAACCGCAGGCTTCCCTACTTATTTTTCAGTCTACGTCTTAGATCTCAATGGAGAACCAGTCCCGCCAATTGTTAAAGGAGAGATTTATATCGGTGGTTTCCATTTACCTAAGAATCCCCCCTTACAGGAAGAACAACAAATACCAGCAGTTGGCTTTATCAAACATCCTCAACTGGGTTGGTTATTCAAGACAGGGGAGTGGGGGCGTCGTCGATTTGACGGTTCTTTGGAATTACTGGGCTTCTTAGAAAGAAGGGCATGGGTCAAAGGATATCGTTTAGAACTGCAGGAGATAGAACGAGTTTTATTAACCACTGCTGGAGTTAAAGATTGCCATGTCATGATGCGGCAAAGAGATCTAGTAGCTTATGTGGTTGCTTCCGAGTCTTTCTCCCCTGCATTGCTTCATTCCCATTTACAATCTCAGTTGCCGATCTACAGGATACCGTATGCCTATGTACCAGTATCTAACTTGCCATTCACTGCTAACGGACAAGTAGATGAACAAGCTCTAGCCAGTTTGGAAGTGATTGATTCTCAATTAGTGGAAGATTGGGAACAAAAGTTACGATCGCTGCCCGAAATCGAGCAAGTCGCTGTACTCGTTCAGGAGAATCAGGGTTGTTCACCTCCACGATTACACCTATCAGATTTACTGCCCGATACTACTTTGACTGGAACTTTTTTCCATCCCCAAGTTAATAGCAGATCGGACATAGAAATCATTCCCCCACCTGTGAATCTTGAATCTACAGTGCCAGCGATGAGTGATGGGGGTCAATTGACTATACCAGAAGCAACACCTAAAACTTTAATAGAGGCATTGCTTCAAACTGCAACTCGACATCCGAAAAAAGGGATCGTTTATATTCTCTGTAATGGAGAAGAAGTTTACCAAACTTACGGGAGCTTATTAGAAGAAGCTCAATGTATTTTAAATGGCTTACACCATCAAGGTTTAAAAGCAGGAGATAAAATTCTACTGCAAATAGAATCCTTACGCGATTACTTTTCAGCATTATGGGGATGCATTCTCGGTGGTATTCAACCTGTTACCGTAGCAGTAGCAGGTAGTTATCAAGAGAAAAATGCGGTGGTTAAAAAATTGTACGAGACCTGGAAATTATTGGATTGCCCGCCTATATTAGCAAGCGAATCTTTGAGAGAGCCATTGCAAAATCTCAGCAAGTTGTTATCCATCTCAGGATGGCAAGTGATATTGCTAGAGCAAATGAGAGATTATTCCCCTACTTCCAGATTTCATCACAGTTTGCCGGAAGATGTGGCATTTATACAATTAACTTCAGGCAGCACAGGTATTCCAAAATTAATTCAAGAAACACACAAAGGAATTGTTACTCATATCCATGCTGTTCAACAATTCAATGGATATAGTTCAGAAAATATTAGTCTGAACTGGCTGCCTGTAGATCACGTTGTGCCATTGCTGACTTGTCATTTCAAAGATACTTATTTGGGTTGTCAGCAAATAGAGGTAGCCACTAATGTAGTCTTAGCAAACCCCCTAAAGTGGTTAGATTTAATCGAAAAATATCAGGTTTCTCACACTTGGTCACCTAATTTTGGATTTCAATTAGCGAGGGATGCCCTCACTAAAAATATTCACAAAACTTGGGTTCTTTCTTCCATAAAATTCTTTATGAATGCAGGAGAACAGGTAACTCCCAAAGTCGTGCAGGAATTTCTCAAGCGGGTGGCTCCGTTTGGAGTGCCTTCTCAAGCTATGCAACCCGCCTATGGCATGGCAGAGTTATGCACCTGTATTACTTATCAAAATCAATTTGATCGTGAAACCTGTATCCATCGTATTCAAAAATATTCTCTTGACAGTCAACTGGTAAAAGCAGAAGCGACTGAAACTGATGCGATCGAATTTACTGACCTGGGGCGACCATTGCCAGGAGTCGCAATCCGAATTGTAGACACCAATAACCAACTTTTACCCGAAGGGATGATTGGTCAGTTGCAAATTAAAGGTGAGATCGTTACTCCAGGTTATCTGAATAATCAAGCGGCTAACTCTGAAGCATTCGTAAGAGAGGGTTGGTTTAATACAGGAGATCTAGGCTTTATCAAAGAGGGTCGGCTAGTCTTAACGGGTCGCAAGAAGGAAATTATTATTATTAACGGCATTAATTACTATTGCTATGAAATTGAGGAGATTGTTAATCAGATTGAGGGAGTAGAACCTACTTATGTTGGTGCTATTGGTCTAAATAATCCAGAAACGGGAACAGAAGGGCTGGTCGTCTTCTTTACCCCCAAAAAGTTCCAACTAGAAAGCTACATCAACCCGCTCAAAAATATTCAAAGAGAAATATCACGTCAGCTCGGAATTGAACCCCTTTATGTCATTCCAATATCTCGTGAAGAATTTCCTAAAACCACCAGTGGTAAAATTCAGCGAATGCAACTCAAAAAGATGTTGGAGTCTGGCAATTTTAAAGATGCGATCAAAACGATTGATATTCATTTAGAACGCGCCAACACGATTCCTGATTGGTTTTACCAAAAAAAATGGTGCAAGCAGCAAGCTAAAACTAATGTTTTCTTGAATGCCTGGGGTGCAACTTTAGTTTTCATGGACTCGTTAGGGTTAGGAAAATCAGTTTGTCAGCAATTGGAATTTCATCATCAGATCTGTATTCAAGTAGAAGCAGGGAATAGTTTTAGCGAAATTAGTCCTAAGCATTATGTGCTAAATCTTGGAGACAAACTGCACTATCAACGCTTATTAACAGTATTAGCAAGTCATAAAATAGTAGTTGAAAATATTCTCCACTTATGTAACTATGAGGAGTACGGGGAAATTTCACACCCATATCTGCTTGAATCGGCTCAACAACAGGGACTATACAGCTTACTATTTTTAGTGCAAGCCCTAGAGGAACAACAGGGTCCAGAGTCTCCTATTCAGTTACTATTTGTTGCTAGCCATAGCCAAGCTCTTGCATCAACTGACTCGATCGCTTATGAGAAAGCTACAGTGTTGGGCTTACTCAAAACTATTACCCAGGAACTCCCTTGGATGAGGTGTCGCCACATCGATTTACCTATAGCTGAACATGAGTTGAATGCAGCGTATTTGCTACAAGAACTTTGTGTTCTTTCTCAAGAGTGGGAAGTTGCTTATCGAGAGAAAAATAGGTTTGTTTCTCGTTTAGAAAAAGTTGATTTTGAGCATGAAAGCAAACAAGATATACCTTTTAAAAAAGGTCAAATTTATTTAATTACGGGTGGACTGGGAGGCATCGGGTTTGAGATTGCTAAGTACCTACTGGAAAATTACCAGGCTCGGTTGCTGTTGGTCGGTCGGACTCCTCTACCCAAAAAAAGCACTTGGGAGACTGAACTAGGGTGTGAAGATCAAGTCTCGAAGAAAATTCGCTCTTACCAGCAATTGCAGCAATTACCAGGAGCGGTGATTTATGAAGCTGTAGATATCTGCGATGAAGCACAGTTAAAGTCGGTGGTCACAAAGACGATCTCCAAACTGGGTGGACAACTTGATGGGATCATCCATCTAGCGGGAATTTTTCAGGAGAAACTCTTGAGATCGGAAACTCCGGAGTCTGTCGCCAGAGTGCTTCGTCCTAAAGTAATAGGGACTTGGGTGTTGCATCAACTGATCAAAGATAATCCAAACGGTTTCTTGATCAACTTCTCTTCAGTCAATAGTTTCTTTGGTGGTACATCAGTTGGTGCTTACGCTGCCGCCAATAGTTTTATCGAAACTTTTTGTGCTTACCAAAGAAACCACAGTCTCTTACAAAGCTATTGCTTAACCTGGAGTATGTGGAATGAGACTGGCATGAGCCAAGGCTATCAAATGCAGGAATTTAGCCGTGCCAAAGGTTACTTCGCGATTGCTCCTACAGAGGGGATCAACTCCTTATTAGTTGCACTCTCTCATCGTCAGAGGAGTGTGCTGATCGGTCTAGACGGCAATCAGCCAAATGTTAGATACTTTACATCAAATTTGCAAGCTTTGCAGCATTTAACTGCTTATGTGACTCCTAAAACTAAAGCATTGTCTGTCAGCCCATCCCATAGTTTGCAGGTGCGCGATCGCTTTGGTACAATCAGTAGCTGCCACTGGTATCAACTGGCAGAAATGCCTCTAACTGAGACTGGAGAAATCGATCGAGAGCAACTGGTTAGCATTGATGCAAGTCGTCAGAGTATTGCTGAACAGACAAGACCACGCAATGAACTGGAGAGTCAGTTAGTAGAAATTTTTCAGGAACTGCTAAGTGTTTCAAAAGTAAGTATACACGACAACTTTTTTGCACTGGGTGGCAATTCCTTGCGGGCGACCCAATTAGTTTCCCGCTTGCAGCAAATATTCAATTTTGAAGTCCCAGTTAGGACATTATTTGAGAGTCCTACAGTGGCAAAATTAAGTGATAGCCTGGAAACTATCCGTGAAAGTAGCAATTTGTATTTAAGACAAAAGCTACAAGAATTACCTAAGGATAAAGTCAAGAAAAGGGAAAGAATAGAGCTATGAAAATAAAAGCATTTTTGTCGGATTTAGCAAGTAAAGATATAAAGCTATCGGTTGAGAATGGAAGGTTATTGTGTGACGCTACCGAAGGGATTTTAACAGCAGATATACGGAGTAAATTGGCTGAGTTTAAGGAAGAAATTATCAATTTTTTACAAAAAGCCAATTCAGATTTTAATTTTTATCTTCAGCCAATTGTCCCAGTGCCAAGAAATGAGCAACCGTTACCCTCATCCTTTGCTCAAGAACGACTATGGTTCTTGGACCAGCTAGAAGAAAAAAGTGCGACATACAATGTCCCTAAAGCAGTCAGAATGACTGGGGATCTGAATGTCTCAGCCCTCAAGCAAGCGATCGCTAAAATTATTGACCGCCATGAAGTCTTACGCACCCACTTTCCATCAGTTGATGGTAAACCGATACAGGTAATTGAGCCTGAAGCTACGTTACAAATTGTGGAGATGGATTGGCAGCACTTGCCACAACAAGAGCAGGATCTGCAAGTACAAAATTACATTCAACAAGAAGTTCATACTCCCTTTGACCTGTCTCAAGGCCCCCTATTGCGGGTCACTTTATTGCAACTGACACCTCAAGAGTCGGTGCTGCTAATTACCCTGCACCATATTATCTCTGATGGTTGGTCACTTGCAGTATTCGTCCAAGAGCTATTTGCCCTCTATCAAGCCTATAGTCAGGGAAAACCAAGTCCCTTACCTGAGTTATCTGTACAGTACGCTGATTTTGCCCTTTGGCAGCGGCAGTGGTTGACTGGAGAAGTGCAACACAAGCAACTGCAATATTGGCAAAAACAGTTAACGGGAGCGCCCTATTTGTTGGCATTGCCCTGCGATCGCCCTCGCCCACCCGTGCAGACTTATCGCGGACACACTCAGACTTTTGCACTCGATCAGCAGTTGACGCAACAATTGGAAAAGCTGAGTGAAGACAATGGCAGTACCCTATTTATGACCCTGCTGGCAGCGTTTG
>NZ_JBHFNP010000181.1:0-26004 GCF_041929235.1 Microseira sp. BLCC-F43 | reverse complement strand
ACAGAGGTTCGTAGTGAGGACTTCAGTCCTCAGAATAAGGGCTTTAGCCCTTACTACAAACAGTTCTACAGAGGTTCGTAGTGAGGACTTCAGTCCTCAGAATAAGGGCTTTAGCCCTTACTACAAACAGTTCTACAGAGGTTCGTAGTGAGGACTTCAGTCCTCAGAATAAGGGCTTTAGCCCTTACTACAAACAGTTCTACTAAAGTCCTCGCTCTGGGGGTGTGCGGAAGCCGATACCTGTGGAGCCTTTGTGTGTGGCTGGATCTTCCATGAGAGCGATCGCATATTCTCGGTGCATCGGCGGAATCACAAACCGATCTTGCATTGTGGGTAGAGAAGTTAGGCGGTAAATCGCTTCACATTGTGCTGCTGTTACTTTCGCTTTGCTCAAGGCTTCTTTAATTTCTGGATGCTCTAAATGCTGCATCTCTTCGGCGCGTTTGTATAAGCGAACTGCCATTAATTTGCGATAGGTTTGTTCAATTAAATCGACATTGCCTGCGGTAAACAGTTTCGCCATGTATTGCATCGGAATGCGGGCGCGTTCGAGGGAGCTAAAGAAATCCTCACTGTTCGTGTTGTAGGTGCCATTTTCTACCTTGCCTGCGATCGGTAGCAGTGGCGGTACGTAGAACAACATGGGTAGGGTACGAAATTCTGGATGTAGGGGAAGGGCTAATTCCCATTCTTTGACGAACTTGTACACTGGGGACTTTTGTGCCGCTTCAATGACTGAGGAATGGACGCCAGAGCGTTCTGCTTGGGCAATTACTTCTGGATCGAAGGGATTGAGGATTAGTTCTCGTTGTTTAGCTACCAATTGCGACTCATCCACCGAGGCAATTTCGTGGATGCGATCGCCATCGTATAACACCACTCCCAAGTAGCGAATCCGACCTACACAAGAATGGAAACACGCAGGCGCTTGTCCGGTTTCTAGACGGGGATAGCAGAGAATGCACTTTTCTGACTTACCCGTTTTCCAGTTGTAATAAACCTTTTTGTAAGGGCAAGCAGAAACGCAATAACGCCAACCGCGACAGACATTTTGGTTAACCAAGACAATGCCATCTTCACCCCGTTTGTAGAGTGCGCCCGATGGGCAGGATGCGACGCAACTCGGATTGGCGCAATGGTTGCAAATTCGAGGTAAATAGAAGAAAACCAACCGCTCAATTTCAAACAAGGTTTCCCGTTCTTCTGGAGTGAGTGCATCCAGGTTGGGATCGTTGGCGGCATAGATTGGGGAACCACCCAGGTCATCATCCCAGTTAGGGCCTGCCTGAATATCGATATCATCTCCCGTAATCAGCGAAACTGGACGCGCTGTAGGTTGATCGTCGCCTGCGGGAGCATCAATCAAATCGCCATATTTGTAAGTCCAGGGTTCGTAATAATCGTCGATGCTGGGCAGATAAGGTTGATGGAAAATGTTGGCAAGTCCTTTGGCTTTGTTGGTCGCTCGCAATTCGATATCATCCCCTTCTTTTTTCCATCCTCCTTTGTATTGTTCCTGGTCTTCCCATTGGGTGGGATAACCCGTTCCCGGTTTGGTTTCTACGTTATTCCACCACATATATTCCGTACCCTGGCGATCGGTCCAGACGTTTTTACAGGCAATGCTGCATGTATGACAACCGATGCATTTATCCAGGTGGAACATCATCGAAACTTGAGCGCGAATGTCCATTGTGTTCTCCTCTCTATTTCTAACAAGCAGCCTTGGTTCGATCCCCCTAAATCCCCCTTAATAAGGGGGACTTTGAGCGCATCTTTCTTTCTCTCGGAAATTGTGACTTTGAGCCGCTTTTTTTCTCCCAAAAACTGTGACTTTGAGCTTCTTTCTTTCTCTCGAAAACTGTGACTTTGAGCCTCTTTCTTTTTTCTTGCTCCCCCCTTTTTAAGGGGGGCTGGGGGGGATCTGGTTTGCGAATCTACAGAGGTTCTAAAACTTGGGTTCGCCCTTGAGTTTCCTTACCGCCACAAACGTGTCGCGGTTGACACCCGTGGGACCCCAGTAGTTAAAGCCATAGCTGAACTGTCCGTAGCCCCCCATCATCAACACGGGTTTGAGGCGAATCCGCGTCAAGCTGTTGTGTCCCCCAGCACGGCGGTTGCCCCGCTCTGGCGACTTGGGTATTGACATGGTGCGCTCCATCACGTGGTAGATGATGCAAATCCCTTGAGGTATGCGGGCGCTCACTACCGCTCGCGTGACGACAACGCCGTGATCGTTAAACACTTCCACCCAGTCGTTGTCTACAATCCCAATCGCTTCTGCATCTTTATCGTTAATCCAGAAGGGTTCAATCCCGCGAGACAGCGTCAGCATCCGGTGGTTTTCGGAATACATCGAGTGAATGTGCCATTTCCCGTGCGGGGTGAGATAGTTCAGCACAATCGTTTTATCGATCCCCCCTTGATCCCCCCTTGTTAAGGGGGGTTGCTCTTGATCCCCCCTTGTTAAGGGGGGTTGGGGGGATCCATTTAGCATCACCAAATCGTCCGCCAAGCGCACATCGGGTTTTGGCTTGTAAGTCGGCAGGTTTTCCTCAAAGGCGATGTATCCTTCATGGTCGAGGTAGAAATGCTGCCGCCCCGTCAGGGTGCGCCACGGCACCAAACGTTCCACATTCAAGCAATAGGCAGAATAGGGGCGTCCGTTGGTCATAATGCCCGTCCAGCAGGGACTATTCAGCAGCCGTCGCGGTTGTTGCACTAAATCGCTGAATTGATAGCGCACGCCCCGCGTTGGTTCGGCTAAATCGGTGAGGGGCAATCCTACTTTTTTCGACTCGGCTTCAAATGCTCGGTAAGCGACTTCGCCATTGGTTTCGGGGGCGAAGTGGAGGATCGCATTTGCTGCTTCTACGGCATCTTTAACCGAGGGATACTTTTGTCCATTCCACTCCTGTACGGGTTGGTTTGCGACTAATTCATCGTACAAATCGCCAGTTTCCCAATGAAGCCCGTGCAAACCCATACCGTCTTTTTTCGCGGATTGTCCAAGGGAAATAAAGCGATTGTACAAATTGACGTAATCGCGCTCGACTACGACAAAGTTGGGCATGGTTTTACCGGGAATCGGTTCGCATTCTCCTTTCGCCCAGTCTTTGATCGAAGGTTGAGCAATTTCTGCGGGGGTGTCGTGTTGTAAGGGGACAGCAACAAGATCCGCGATTGGTTTTGGTAGGTGAACTTTTGCCAGTTCGCTGACTTTTTCGGCTAAAGCTTTAAAGATATCCCAGTCACTCTTAGATTCCCATGAAGGCGCAACGGCGGCGGTGAGGGGGTGAATGTAGGAGTGCATATCGGTGCTGTTGAGGTCGTTCTTTTCGTACCAGGTGGCGGTGGGGAGAACGACATCGGAGTAAAGCGCCGATGTATCCATGCGGAAGTTGATATTTACTACCAAATCCAACTTGCCTTCGGGTGCTTGTTCGCGCCAGACGACGTTTTCTTGGCAGGGATTTTCTGGGAGTTCGTCAGCGATCGCATTTGTATGAGTTCCCAGATAATGCTTTAAGAAATACTCGTGTCCCTTCGCTGAGGACATCAGCGCATTCCCGCGCCAGATATACCAAACGCGAGGCCAATTTTCCGGCGCATCTGGATCTTCCACCGAGAATTTCAACTCACCGCTTTGCAGTTGCTGCACAATCCACTGACGAATCTCGGCGTCGGTATTTGCTCCTGCTGCTTTGGCTGCTTCTACCAATTCCAGCGAGTTGCGGTTGAACTGGGGATAGAAAGGCAGCCATCCCATGCGTACCGCTTTTACCTGCCAATCCATTGTGTGACTAGGATCGGAACCTAATTGAGTTTCGATTAAATTGCGATCGTAGCGCCACTGGTCGGTATGAACGTAGTGGAAGGAAGGCGCATTCTGTAACCGAGGCGGTTTCACCCAATCCAACGCCATCGCCAGACAAGTCCAGGAAGACATGGGAGCCAGTTTTTCTTGACCCACATAGTGGTTCAATCCGCCGCCGTTGCGTCCCACACAACCGCACAACATTAACCCCACCATCGCGGCGCGGTAGATCAAATTATTGTGATACCAGTGGTTAATGCCTGCCCCGATAATAATCGAGCATTTGCCTTCGGTGCGTTCTGCTGTAGTTGCCCACTCTCTGGCAAACTGCACCACCGTCTTGCGGTCAATCCCCGTGAATTTTTCTTGCCATGCCGGAGTGTAGGGCGCACTTTCATCATCGTAATCTTGGGGATAGTCTCCCGCTAACCCTCGGCTAACTCCAAACTGCGCCATCAGCAGGTCGTAGATCGTGGTGACGGCTACCCGACCCGACTCGGTTTCTAGGTACTTGACGGGGACTTCCCGGTGGCAAACCTTCTCCGCCGCAAAATCCGTAAATTGAACCGGCAAACTAATATCATGGTTAGTCAAAAAAGTCAATAGCGGTTCAATTTCTGCCCCATCGAGTCCGTCTTTCATTTCTAGATTCCACTGTCCCTTTTGGGTTTGCCAGCGGAACCCGATCGTGCCTTGGGGCATCCGAGGACGGTTAGCGATTTGGTCAAATACCAAGTATTTCCATTCAGCGTGTTCGACGTTTTGGTATTCGGCAAATTGATCGGCAGTTATCATGCGTCCGGCGCGGTATGCCCCATCCTGTTCGTCCAGAACCACTAAAAACGGTGCATCGCTGTAGCGTTTGAGGTAGTTGAGGAAATATTCGGTAGGGCTTTCAACGTGAAATTCCTTCAGAATGACATGGTTAACCGCCATCCAGAAGGCACCATCTTGACCCGCATTAACGGGAATCCACCAATCGCCGTACTTGGCAACTTGGCTGAAATCCGGCGAGAAGACCACAAACTTAGCGCCCGCGTGTCTCGCCTCAGCGACAAAGTGAACGTCTGGCGTCCGGGTCATGTTCAGGTTTGACCCCATTGACACGATGAAGCGGGACTTGTACCAATCTGCGGCTTCCGCCACATCGGTTTGTTCGCCCCACACTTCCGGCGAGGCGTTGGGGAGGTCGCTGTACCAATCGTAAAAGCTTAAATTCACGCCCCCCATTAATTGCAGGAAGCGGGAACCCCCTGCATAACTCAGCATGGACATGGCGGGAATCGGGGAAAAGCCAACCACGCGATCGGGGCCATGCTGCTTAATCGTAGAAATTGTGGATGCGGCGGTAATTTCTAGCACTTCATTCCAACTGGCGCGGCGCATTCCGCCTTTACCTCTGGCTTGTTGGTACTGACGGCGCTTAGTTTTATTTTGTACAATCGATTCCCAAGCGGCGACGGGATCTGCGTATTGGCGTTTTGCTTCGCGCCACAAGTCGATCAACACGCCGCGCATGTAGGGATACTTCACCCGAATCGGACTGTAGATGTACCAGGAGTAGCTAATCCCGCGCTGACACCCTCTCGGTTCGCAGGGAGGGATACCCGCTTCTAGTTCCGGATAGTCGGTTTGCTGCATTTCCCAGGTAACGATGCCATCTTTGACGTAGATAGCCCAGGAACAACCACCCGTACAGTTGACGCCGTGACTGCTGCGAACTACTTTGTCATGCTGCCAGCGATTGCGGTAAAACTCTTCCCACTGGCGCAAATCGGGGTTGATGATGTCTTTAATCCAACTCATGATTTTTGTCCCTCAACTAAACGTTGACGTACACCTGTGAGGCGATCGCGCCAGGTAATCTGACTGAGTAATGCCAGCAGGAGAAAACCCCCCACACCCAGCAAAATGAATTTCCAAGTCGGAGACAGATGGAAAGATGCAGTTTGGGTGCTGCGATCCCCCCTTGCCCCCCTTTCAAAGGGGGGTTGGGGGGATGTTGCGTTCGTTGTTGTTTCCGATTGATTGGCTGCTTTAAAGAAAGCCAGGAGATGAGCTTGTTCTGCTTCTGTCAGCTGACTGTTTTGATAAATGCTTTGCATCGTCGGGAATGGCAAGGTGGGCAATACACCTTGAAGACCGACTTCGCTGTAGCGATCGATAATGTGCGTTAAGTTCGGTCCAAGCGTGCCGCCGCGTAAGGTTCCTACCGGATTCACCGTATGACAGGACATACAAGCGGGACCGCCATTTTGAAACGGAATCGTTCCGGCAAATAACTTTTGTCCAATATTGGCATCACCAGCAATTGATGGGGCGGTAGCTGGTGCTTCTGTTTCTGGTGGGGTGGCGATCGCATTACCCGCTGCATTTTCCAGATAAACCACAATCGATTCAACTTGATCCGATTGCAAACCCATATTGGGCATCGGAACGCCGTAATATTTGTCAACTAACTCTTTGGCGATCGCATCTCCCGATTCAATAACTTTCTCTGGGGCAGCAATCCAATTTACTAGCCAATTGCGATCGCGTCTTTGCGTCACCGTTTTTAGATCCGGGCCATAACTGGCGCCACTCCCATCGATCGAGTGGCAAGACGCACAGGATTGTTCAAACAGCGTTTTTCCTTCTTCTGCGGTAGCGGCTGTTGCGGTTGGCATACTTGCGAACCACAGGATGCCGCTGGTCAATAGCATTACCAGTAACGATCTGCCCCAGCAGCACCACCAGCGTTGCCATTGCTGAGTCAGCCGTGACATGAATTCCATAGGTTTTTCACCTTTGTTTTAAGCGTTTTTACTCAGTTCGCTTTGTACCCAAGAGAAAACGGCTACAGTAGCAGACATCCCCAGAGTGGCTGCGGCTAAGGCAATGACTTGTTCGATTTCTTCCTGGGAAATACCGAGAGCGATCGCTTTACGCACATTGGCACGCACCGCTCCCTCTCGCATCGCGCCGATCGCAATTCCCAACTTAATTAATCTGACCGTTTTGGCATCCAAAGGCCCTTCTCGACCGGCCTCACTCAGTTCCTCCCAAGCTTTTTCCAGTTTGGGATAGCGTTCAACAAACTGCTGATAGATTTCTGGGGGAGTAGGAAAAGCTTCCGCATTCATAAAAATCTCCAAGTTACCGATTACACCCTTACAACGTATCGATCGCCTCGACACGCAGATACAAGCAATAGATGGACAATTTGAGCCTGCTTTCCCAGCATCAAAGCTGTCTAAACTAAAAGCTGACCCGCTTTTTCTTGTTCCATTGCGATCGCGCGGGGAAACAGCACGTTATTTTCCTTATGAATATGCTGGTGCATATCTTGTTCAAACGTGGCAAGAGCATCCAGCATCGCACGATAGGTATTGCAAGCCCACTCTGGCGGGGTGAAGTCGTCGGTGAGTTGGCGCAGTTGTGCCAGGGCGATACCCGCTTCCTCATGCTCGAACTCCATGCAGCGCACTGGGTTAGCAAGATAGCCACTCTGGAATAAACACAGGGTTTCCTTGGATTCTAGCTGCCGAATCATTGGAAACAAAATCTGTTCTTCCTTCATCAGGTGCGTTGTCAGTTCCTGGGATAGCGCCAGAAATACAGCCTTAATTTGATGCAAGCGAGGTTCCTTATCCCCATGTACGGCGGCAACTTTCGCCGTCATTTTTTCTAGGCGCGGTAGCTCAGAATGTAGGTAAGCGTGGTGCGTTTGCTCGATGCGGTCGGCGAGTTCCGTCAGGGATAAAGTCGCTATATTCACCTCTGGTTCTTCGTCTGAGGTGTTACTGGCTACCAGTTGAGCCAAAAACCCTTGGGGGTCGATTCCAACCTGGCGGCAGGCTTCTTCGAGGGTCTTTTTGCCACCACAGCAGTAGTCAACTTTGGCTTGCTCGAACCAGCGGGAAAGGGAAGGGCGATCGCGCACAATCGCGCCTACGGTATCGTGAATTTGAAAGGTTGTCATAGCTGCCTCCTAGATTGGATTTAGGTGGTTTACATTTGGTTTTCTCTCGCCCCAACTCACTTCTGGCGAAGGTTAGGAGCGCGGATTTCACGATGGGATGATTCCCGAAAACCTCCTAATTGCAAGCTTGAATCTGCCTTTTCCTGTGACTTCATCAATACTTTCAAGCGTAAGCGAACGACTTTTGGTATTCCTTGACTTAAGTCAAAACAGACCTTAAAAGATTCTTAATTCTGAATTGTTATGGTTTGGGGGCGCAATTCGCCCCCTGAAGCTAAAAATACCAGTGGACTATCGCCTAAAATTAAATAGTTCCAATTTAAATCAATAGCTTCGATCCACTCAATCTTATGCGACTTGCAGCAGTCTCACTCCAGTATGACTTCTTACCACGCTTTTACAACATGGCAAGCATTAACGTGCTTTCCAACATGATGGTTCCTTTGGCGGGTATTGTTGACATAGCCTTTTTGGGACATTTAGCAGATATCCGCCACCTAGCAGGAGTCATTCTAGCCACTATACTGTTTGACTACCTTTACCGGGTGTTAAAGTTTTTGCGCTCCAGTGTCAACGCCTTAACTGCACAAGCCGTGGGGATGGATGACCACAAAACTATATTATTAGTGGGGATGCGGAGTGCCGTAATTGCGCTGGGACTGGGATTAATCATCTTGTTGTTACAATACCCAATTCAAAAACTGGGGTTCTGGATTTTAAGCGGTTCTCCAGAAATTGAAAGTTCTGGAACTGACTATTTCTATGCCAGAATTTGGGCAGCTCCGGCGGTGTTGCTCAATTTTGTATTGATTGGTTGGTTTACGGGGCGAGAAATGAATAGTCTGGTGTTGTTGATGTCTGTCATTGGTAATGGTTCTAATGTTCTGCTGGACTATTTGATGATTGTCAAGTGGGGATGGGAAAGCATGGGAGCGGGACTGGCTACAGCAGTTAGTCAGTATTTGGCGTTAGTGACTGGCTTGGTGGGAGTGTGCTTGAGCATTCAATGGGCAAAATTAGCAGCCGCCTTACAAGAGGTTTTTGATTGGGTGGCGTTAAAAGAAACTGTTGTTCTCAAAACCAACATTCTGGTGCGATTTTTAGTATTGATTTCTACTTATGCCATCTTTACAAATTTGAGTGCCACAATGGGAACAATTACCTTGGCACAAAACGGATTGCTGTTGCAAATTGCTCTGTTGAGTCAATTTACCATCCAAGGGGTAGGGATGACAACACAAACCTTGACTGGCAATTTTCAGGGTAAAGGTTCAACAGAGAAGATGATTCCATTGTTGAGTATTTCTGTAATTACCAGTTTATTTATTGCCCTAGTTTTTGCCATCGGCTCTGTGATATTCCCAGAGCCAGTATTTGGATTATTGACTAATCATGCAGAGGTGAACGAACACATTAGTAGTTATGTAATTTGGCTACTACCGCTTTTGGGATTAACTGCGATCGCTTTCATGTTAGAAGGATACTTTATTGGTTTAAAAGAAGGTGCAATTATTCGTAACACTGTGCTTTTAGCCTTGGCAATCGGTTTTTCACCCCTAGCTGCAACAGCATGGTATCTCCACAATAATCACCTGTTATGGATGGCGCTGGTTTGTTACATGACCGTCATGATTGTAGTGCTGGGGTCACAATTACCTAAGACACTGGATAGCAAAAACCTACCAAATCAAGATTTACTACCCAGATATTAAAAAGTCAATAGTCCCATAGACATCTGGTGAAATTAATCATGGGTTACCTGAAACCCTTGTAGAGACGTTACATGTAACTTCTCTACATTGATTGTCACCAGATGTCTAATAAATCAAGTTGCTAGTTAATAGTTGTGACAGCGGTAATGGGTAATTGGTAATTGGTAATTGGATTAACAGGCTTTTGCCCTCAGTACAATTACCCATTACGCTCGTGACCCAGGCGGTCGCCTGGGAACGCCATTACCATGTTGCTAAATGATTATGGAGAGTTTTGAGCAGGGAGTGCCAATCTTCTGAGCATCATTTGACTTGCTAAAAGAGGCGATGGGATTGCTGGCGACAGTGCTTTCGGTAGTTGGAGCGTCGGTCGGTAATTTCTCCTGTGCTTTGTCTTAGAGCATTCCTGAGCCACCCCATGTCTAAAGACGAGGGGGTTCACGCAACGCTATCAACCTCTCTGGAGGCTCTCCCTAATTGTAGGTACAACATCGGTGAATCTCAGTATCAACAACTAGAACTTTTGTGGCGACTCGCTCTGACTGGAGGAGGTTTTCCAAAGGAAGAAGGGACTTGCCCTCCTAATCGCAAGTTAGTTGTTTGGGTCGCCTGTCTCCTTGCCGCCAGCAGGAACGGTTCTGCACCCGACCATGCAAGAAAAGCATTGTCTACTTGGAGCCGGTCATTTTCTACAAATCTTGCCAAAAATGCGGAATATAAGTCTCTCTGACAAAGGACTCCACAATCACATTTGTGGACTCTAGTTGAGAGGCTTTTCTTTTTTGTGGTTCCACACTGATGGCAAGTTTGAGATAGCTTAGTTGTCTGCGTGGAAAATTCAACCACATTAACGCCAGCGCTTTGGGCCAAGCGTTTTAAATGAGACACGAATTCTCTAGGGAAGCGAAGACTAACAGATTTTCCCAACAACCAATGTCTTTGCCTTGTAGTCAAGTTTCTCTAGTTTGATCGTGTTTCCTAGTCTCAGAATTTCATCGACTAATCTCCCGTGTAATGACTTGCGATGCGCCGCCAGCTTTCTTTCGAGGTTAGCCTTAGCGATCCTCGTTGATCGATAAGTTTTAGAATCGTTCCACTTCTTGCAACCTTTTTTGACGGTTCCCTTTTTCTTTTTACCTTTACCGTCAACAAAGTCAGCGTTGTAATTGTCTGGATTATTTGCCCTCCTATATCTTTCCATCCGCCGTTGTAATCGGCGTATTTCTTTTTCAACATACTTTAGTTCAGGTGCGAATAAATCCAGCCTAGCCGATTCCTCTCCAACAATTGCTATTCTGGATGGCTCAATATCTCATCCAACCACTCCAGAGCCAATCTTGTTTTTGGGTTTTTTGAATGGTTTACCTTCACAAACTAATTGGGCGTAATAGCGATATTGTTTAAACGTCGGCTCACCAGTCGTACATATTTAACTCGACTACTTAATCCATGAAGAATCACCCCATCGTTGCCGCGCCAGAAAGGTTGAAGTTTCAGCTTGACCCACACCAATTGTTCTTGATGCCACCTCATGCCGGTTGTATTAACTTTTCCTTCTAAATAATCTAGCTTGTTCTTACCTTTGAACCTGACTTTTTTGGCGATACCGAAGGCTACTTTCTCCGATGCGTTGAACGCGCGATTAGCTAACTTCTGGGCTGTGTTGGAGTCTATATGAAAGCCTATCCAAGATCGTCTGACGATGGTAGCGAAGGCATGTAAACTGTATTCGTTATACCCCTAGGCAGCGCTTGCTAAGGCATTAGCTTTCTGTTTCTCCTTTTTGTTGGATTTAATTTTTCTAGCTGATTGGTACAGTTTTGATTGCTTAACCAACTTTAAACGCCGCATCGCTTCGCAATAGCAGGCGTTATAAAGCTGCCAAAGATCCTCAAACCTAGACAACAAAACCCTTTCATCTGTAGCCGATACTACCAGTGGTATTTCGGTTACGAATGAAAGGGTTTTTGCCTTGCTTGAAACTGTTTTAGCCATCACACAAATTGTTGAGTTTGTAATATCATAACATACAATATTGACTGGGATTAAAATCGCTGTAGCACTTGGGACCCATGTCTTTAGCCCGGAGGCAGACCTGCGCATTTTTGGTGACAGGTTAAGAAAGTGGAGCCAATGGCTGTGGGCATTCGCCCCTCGATGCTGGCTGCTCCACAAGCAGTTTTCATCCCTTTCCCGATCTAGAATCTTTCCAGAAGAAACATGGTCAAGGTTCTGTAAAGAACCCAAAGATAGATTTAAGATTTGAGTCAGTTTTGCTTTCAGATTGTAAACAAGGTTGAAGACGTATGCACAGACCGCAATTAGAGAAAAGAGCAGTTGCGCTTGCCCTCACCACCCTCACCACAGGTTTGCTAGTCACAGCTTGTCAAACCACCACCACAACGCCCCCAAGCGCCACTAGTCCCGCCCCCGCTAGCCCCGTCGCCGCGACTCCCACAACCGCCGCGACTCCAGCAGGCGGCGAGGGAGGACTGAAAATAGGTTCGCTCCTGCCCTCTACAGGCGACCTCGCTTCCATCGGACAGGCGATGGTTGCATCGGTGCCGATGGCAGTGGAAACTGCTAACAAGTGCGGCGGCGTCAACGGCAAACCCGTTACCCTCGTGGCAGAAGACGACCAAACCAACCCCGCAGCGGGAGCGGCGACAATGACCAAACTCGCCGAAGTAGACAAAGTTGCCGGTGTGGTAGGTTCCTTTGCCAGCAGCGTTTCTAGCGCCGCCGTCGATATTGCCGTGCGGAATAAAGTCATGTTAGTTTCCCCTGGCAGTACCAGTCCCGTATTTACCGAGCGGGCGAAAAAAGGCGAATTTCAAGGTTTTTGGGCGCGTACTGCTCCCCCAGATACCTACCAAGCAGCGGCACTTGCCAACCTTGCCAAGGAAAAAGGGTTCAAGCGCGTTTCTACGGTGGTGATTAATAACGACTACGGCGTCGGGTTTGAAAAGGCATTTGTGGAAGCTTTCGAGAAACAAGGCGGTACTGTAGTCAACAAAGCCAAACCCACACGCTACGACCCCAAAGCTACCACATTCGATACCGAAGCCGCCGCCGCGTTTGCCGGGAAGCCAGATGGTGTAGTTGCGGTGCTTTATGCCGAAACCGGCAGTATTTTCCTGAAATCGGCGTTTCAGCAAGGGGTGAGTCAAGGAGTAACCGTGATGCTCACCGATGGGGTTTATTCGCCCACTTTTCCAGAGCAAGTCGGTAAAACTGGGGATGGCAAGTTTATCCTAGCCGGAGCAGTTGGCACGACACCGGGTGCGGATGGTAAAGCACTGACAGAATTTGCCAAACTCTGGAAAGAAAAACAAGGCAGAGCGGTGGATGCCTATGCGCCCCAAACTTGGGATGCAACTGCTTTGTTGATGCTGGCGGCAGAAGCGGCTAAGTCTAATACAGGCGAAGGGATTAAAAGTAAAATCCGGGAAGTTGCCAATGCTCCCGGTGAAGAAGTTAGCGATGTTTGCAAAGCGCTGGAGTTAGTCCGCCAAGGCAAAGACATCAATTACCAAGGTGCCAGCGGCAACGTGGATATCGATCAAAACGGCGACGTAGTTGGTAGCTACGATGTGTGGAAGGTGGAACCCACTGGTAAGTTGTCCGTAACGGGTAAAGTTAGTCCCAAATAATCGGTGCAGGTGGGCAGGGGGGCAGGGGGGCAGGGGGGCAAAAGCGGCAGGTGGGCAGGGCGGCAGGGGGGCAAAAGCGGCAGGTGGGCAGGGCGGCAGGGGGGCAGAGGGGAATTTGAATGTAGATTCTCCCCATCCCCCCATCTCCCCATCTCCCCATCTCCCCATCCCCCCATCCCCCCATCTCCCCATCTCCCCATCCCCCCATCCCCCCATCTCCCCATCCCCCCATCTCCCCATGCCCCAATCTAAAATCGGAATCCCGTACCAAAGTTATAACCCACACCGACTATGAGTCCCACACCCACAGTATCGGTGTTAAATCCTAGATTTAAGCCAGCGGTAGCGGTAAATTGCTCTGTTAAAGGTAAATCGACTCCTCCAGTGAGCAAAAAGCCAACCGTGCTGTCATCGGAAGTGGTGATGATGGCGCCAGCACCCACGTAGGGAGCAAAATTAACTCTTTCAAAAGGTTCTGCTTGGATGGGAAAATCAAAAGTTAACGGGATCAGGATATCTGCATCCCCCGAAACTACAATCGCCGGACGAATTGAAAAGCGTTGCGTCAGCCCAATTTTACTAAAAACAGCAAAGCCAAATTCCCCGATCGCCGTTTCGCCGCCGATACCGATGTTGCCGCCGATACCGATATAGCTGGAGCCAGAACGAGTGGGGCGACCAGGGTCTAGTTCAGCTTGGGCAACGGTTGGAGTATCTAATTTAACATTTGTTGTACGGGATGGGTTGGTGGTAGGTGGTGTCAAAAGCGTTGCAGCGGAGGTGTCAACAGTACCTGGAACGGGTGGGGGTGTAACTGTTCGTTGGGATACCATTGATTGTGGCTGTTGCTCCAAAGAGGCTAGAACGCTATCTATCTGGTCTGATTTTGCATTCAAAGCTGCGGGTATCGAGTCTAAAGTTGACTCACTAGCAGCGGTGTTTTTGACAAACTGTGGGTTCGAGTCGGCAAGGTTCCTAGTCGCCGTGTCAGTCGCCAGAGGTTCGCTGTTTGCACTGGCGATGTTGGTAACGCTAGCAACGGCTGTGAGACTGACTATAACAGCAGCACGCTGAAGAATCTTTTGGTTCACGGTCACTCCTCTACAAAAGCGAAATTTTTGCGCAGATTTAACGCTACGTCTCCAATTTACCGCAAAGCGCCAAATGCCCCCCATCTTAGGCAGGAGGTGAGCAGGTGAACTGGTGAGCAGGTGGGAGAGTTTTTCGCACAATCGACTATATACAAAGGACATGATATAATTTCATGTTCCGCAAATCACCCATAATTAAAACTCGACCTGTCTCCGCGTCGGGGCGTCCCCGCGTCAGTGTCAACTTCGCTGCATTTTTAGACTGATGCATCGATGGCGATCGCAACTTGCTGGGAAACAAAGGGTAAAATTGCCTTGTTCTGGCTGTGGGCTTTGCCTTCTGTAAAGACAACTAACAAATAGGGTTGCAAGTCTGGTATTTCAATATAAGCCGCGTCGTGACGCACAGCGCTTGTCCACCCAGCTTTAGACCAAATTTGAGCATCTTGGGGTAGTCCGCCACCCAGGAAACCCGTTATTTGATTTTCGTCCCTATTGGTAATTAAATCATCCGGGTTGAGACTGCGTTGCAATATTGCCATCATCGCTTGGGATGCTTTGGCGGAAACTGCGACTCCGCCTACAATGCTGTGCAATAATCGGGCGGTGGCGTTTGTGGTCAGCATGTTGCGATTTTCTAACGAGGCTCCCACAAAAATGCGCTCGCGTCCATAGGGACCATCGCACCAGGTTTTTTGATTGATGTTAATTGTCTGTAATTCAGACCAATTAAGGGATTGAAAGTAGCGATTGACGATGTTGCGCTGTAATTTCCAGGTTTCAAACGGACCTGGGGGTAATTCTGGCCCGCTAGTGACTCCTGTTAATACATCTACCACTAAACTGGTGGCATCGTTGCTGGAGTCTACAATCATATCGCGGATGGCTCGATTTAATTCAGCGGTGATTTGGATTGCGCCTTTTTCTAACCATTCGTAGATCGCGACGAGGTAAAATAACTTGACGACGCTAGCGGGGTAGATCCGTTGAGTACCGCGATACTCAAAGCCTCTAATGGGATACTTCCAGAAAGCTTCCGCACTCAATGCGCCGCCGGTATTTACGGGGACCGGCGGATCGTAGACAATCCAGGTAAGGGCGATTTGATTGCGTTCTAGGGTGGGAAATTCGGCCCAGGTTGACTCTAGGATGCGCGAGCCTAATAATTCTAGTTGTTCGTCTTTGTGAAAAAATGTCATTTGATTGGCTAATGGCTAATGGCTAATGGCTGGTAAAAAGGCAATTAGCATTTAGCAATTAGCAACCTCGCACTTGACCAATTACCTATTACCTATGCCCGAATATCGATGTCGAGTTAATCTAAATCTCTATGATTCCCCTGAATGCAGCCGTTTGGCAACGCAGGCGGCGTCTTTGCGTCACTTGCGCTTGGTGTCCCTAGATAATGATAAGGCTGTTGGGGTGTGTCTGTGCGAAGATGATTATCCGGGTTGGTTGCCGATTGGGGATAAGATCTTCCTCGAGGAGACGACAACAGTTTATCGCGCGATCGCTCTCTCTTTTACAGACATCCGCAATCAACTACCCTCGGTCATCGCTTTTACCAAACAAGCGATGCAACAGCCAAACTGCTATCTTTGGGGTGGTACGGTAGGGCCAAATTATGATTGTTCCGGACTGATGCAAGCTGCTTTTGCTTCGACGGGTATTTGGTTACCCAGAGATGCCTACCAGCAGGAAGCTTTTACCCAGCGTATCCCGATTGAGGAATTGTTACCAGGAGATTTGGTTTTTTTTGGTACGCCCCAAAAAGCTACCCACGTCGGACTCTATCTAGGAGAAGGATACTATATCCACAGTTCTGGTCAAAAAATGGGTCGCAATGGCATTGCCATCGATCCGCTTTCAGATGCGGGAGATGATGTTAGTCGATCTTATTATCAGCAATTGCGCTGTGCGGGTCGAGTCGTAGCCAGTTATCAACCAAAGTAGCGATCAAGTAACGCAATTGGTAATTGGTAATTGGTAATTGGTAATTGGATTCATTGGTAATAGGGGCACACTTTAACGATGCCATCACCTTTGTTTCTACCTATATCTCTTTCTTGGAGCAACAATTTTGCACGCCAACCCGGTTTCTTGACTCAGAAACCTGGTTTCTACCTATATCTCTTTCTTGGAGCAACAATTTTGCACGCCAACCCGGTTTCTGTCTGTAAAACCCGCCCCTACTCTTGACAATTACTCATTACCAATTACCTATTCCCTGCTTTCTTGGATGTAACTAGCAACTTGAGTTATTACCTCTTAACGATTTTCTTTTCCATATGCCAGATTTTAGCTCGCTCATCGACTATTTTTATCTTGTACTTTTTACCCAGTTCTGTTTGAATTTTACTGGAAGTATTGTACAAAAATACATCGCTGAAACCGTCGGGAATTTTGGGAATATTAGGCTCTATTACTAGCTGAAGTTTTACTTTTGGTTCTAGCAGGGAACTCATAGCTAGTATATCTCCAGGATTGAGGGAATTATTGCTGCTCACCAAAAGTGGACGAGTCGCTTTGTTGATAATCTTCGAGCGAGCTATATTGTAATCGCTGGCGCTTCTAATTCCCGCTTCTGGTAAAATTTTGACTGCACATGATGCCAGCTCCGCTGAGATTAGTAAAGCCATTGCTACTTTCCATAACTGCTGCGTTGAGGATTTAATAGCGACGATACCTGAAGCAAAAAGGTAAGCAACAGCTAGTTGAATTCCCACATAGCTGGTAATTAGATACCTCGATCTTGTAGTTAACTTCCAACCTAATATTAAATCCGTCAAAACTAAAGATATTGCCGTTACTCCAATTAATGTAAATATGAATACTGAAACTTTTTCCGGGGCTTTTCGATATAAATAATAAAGTGAATATCCAACTAAAATTAAAACAATAGGAGCCGTAATTTCTCCTATTTCTACATCTATAAAAACGCGACTTAAATTTAATATCCAACTCCTCAATAAAACGAATATATTTGAACTATTTTGAGCGCTGCCTGTCGTTTTGGCGACTTGGGTAGCGTTCATAACGATTGCTAAAATCCAAGGAACGAAGGTTAAAAAACCAGCTAGGGATGCTAGTAAGTAAGCCTTCAAATTTTTAGTGAATCGAAAGCGTTCAACTACAGCTACATAGAGGGCGTGGGAACCAGTAACCAAAAATGAAAACAAAACCGTATAAAATCCCAGTGCAACTGTTGCTGCATAAGTTCTCCAACTGAATTTTGTTTGTAAGCGCATGGCTCTCAACAGAGCGGCGCTCGCTAATAAAATTGTGACAATAAATAAACTATAAAACCGTGCATCTTGGGCGTATAAAATGTGAAAGGGAGAAACGCTAAAAATTGCGAGCGCTACCCATGCAACTAGCTGCGAATCGAATAATTCTAAGCACAACCAATAAACAGCGGGAAATGCCAGCAAACTAAAAACCGCAGATAAACTTCGCGTCACTGCTACTGAATTGCCAAACCACTGCACCCACAATCTTGCCATCAGGAAATAAGGCGGGGGTAGGTGTGCTTCTTCAATCGCTAAACCTTTGATCGTATCCGTGAATCTTTTTTCAGAATTTGGGTATTGATATTTGTACAATTCTTTCACCTCAATTACCCGACCATCGAATACGCTATCGCGCACTTCTTGTAGCGTGTAGCCAGATATTCTTAAAGAAGTATAAGCTTCATCATGACTGTAAGATTTACTATCCAAACTACCGAACCGCAAAACTATCCCCAAAATGACTAATATTACAATTAAACCCCGCCACCAAAATGGCGGCATGTTCCACCATTGATTGATTAACTTGCTTCCGGTATTGTCTGTGCTTTGAGTAATCATGATAGTTTTACCTGATTTTTTAGACAGCTAGTGAATATTTTTTATTGGCAAAATTTTACTGATATGTAATGGATTTTAAGTGATAGTGAACTGGGGTGTGAAAGTGAGATTGTCGTTCTTCAGGGGGCACCCATCTCTCGCGGCAGAACACCATACTGCCATACCCCTGGGGAATCGCGCTATACTTAGTCTGTTGTAGTAGGGGTTTTTTGAATTTGATGATCCAGGCATCTACAATATAAAAGCATTTTGCGGAATCCGGTTGCAATTGATATTAATATTAGGTAACAATTCCCCACGGGAATGCTTTTAGATGGTTGAAATGAATGAAAATCTCGTTATTGACTGAAGAAATGGGAGCGCCGACTCCTGCGAACTCCAGTCAGCCAGAATTGTCTGTAGTTGTGCCAATATACAACGAAGTCGAGAGCATTCCCAGCTTAATCGCAGCGATCGCTACCAGTTTAAGCGCTACCGACCTGACTTACGAACTGATCTGCGTCGATGATGGTTCCCAGGATGGTTCTTCAGAACTACTCAAACAACAGGCGCAGGCGCGTACCGACTTGCGCGTCGTGCTGTTGCGCCGCAATTATGGTCAAACAGCAGCTATGGCAGCGGGGTTTAATTACGCGCGCGGTCGGGTTATCGTGACCTTAGACGGGGACTTGCAAAACGATCCGGCGGATATTCCGCTATTACTGGCAAAATTAGCAGAAGGTTACGACATGGTGAGCGGCTGGCGCAAAAACCGACAAGATGCTGCCGTGACGCGCTTGTTACCTTCTAAAATCGCCAACTGGCTAATTGGAAAAATTACCGGCGTCAAGTTGCACGACTACGGCTGTTCGCTTAAAGCTTACCGCAGCGAACTGGTGGCGGATATGAACCTTTACGGCGAATTACACCGATTTTTGCCCGCTTTAGCCTATATCGAAGGCGCGAGAATTACCGAAATCCCCGTGCGTCACCACGCGCGTCGCTACGGTAGCAGCAAGTACGGTTTGGGGCGGACGTTTCGCGTGTTAATGGATTTATTAACGATTTGGTTTATGAAAAAATTCCTGACGCGCCCGATGCACGTTTTTGGGCTGTTAGGATTGATTTCTATGTTCCTGGGGACGCTGTTGGGAGGCTATCTGACTTTCTTAAAAATTGGACTGGGAGAAGAAATCGGCAATCGTCCCTTACTGATTTTGGCAGTTGTGTTACTGTTAACTGGCGTCCAACTGTTTAGTTTCGGGTTGCTGGCTGAGTTGTTGATGCGAACTTACCACGAATCCCAAGGAAGACCAATCTATCGGGTGAGGGAAATTGTCGAGCCAATCGGAAAAAATAGTTCACAATAGGTTGGTCATTGGTAAAAAACTAAGGACAAACAAGTTGAAAGTATTTTCGACGCTGGAAAAGCCAGTACGCCGCAACCTGGTAATTCTATTTGCTGCTGGGTTGTTGTTTTGGTGTAGTATGGCTTCTCTACTGCCGACTTTACCTACCTATGTAGAGGATATCGGCGGTACAAAACAAGAAATTGGCACGGTAATGGGTGGATTTGCCATCGGACTGTTGCTGTTTCGCCCTAGACTGGGTCGGATGGTGGATCGGCAGAGTCGGAAAGGGGTTTTGCTGTTGGGTATTGTGGTAGCAGCGATCGCACCCTTGGGTTATCTGTTCGTCAAGTCGATTCCGCTTTTAATCGCCCTGCGCGCTTTTCACGGCATCAGTATCGCCGCCTTTACTACTGCTTACAGCACCCTAGTAGTCGATTTATCCCCCAGCGCCATGCGGGGAGAATTGATTGGCTATATGAGTCTGGTACAACCAATTGGGGTCGCATTGGGGCCAGCGATGGGAGGATTGTTACAGGAACAAGCAGGTTACCCGCCTTTATTTTTGCTCGCCGCGCTTTTGGCAGTTTTCAGCGGCATCGGTGCTGCGGCGATTCGGGAAGCAAGGGGGCAAGGGGGTGTGGGGGAAGTTGGCGGTACCTCTTTACCACCAGGTGCGAACAGTCCATTCTGGCGACTGCTGCTGAGTCCCCGCTTGCGAATTCCCACCTTGGTGATGCTGCTAATTGGTTTGGCTTTTGGGGCGTTGAGTACGTTTGTGCCTTTGTATATCCGAGAAACAAAGGTGGATTTGAATCCTGGCTGGTTTTATACAGCTGCGGCGATCGCTAGTTTCAGTTTACGCTTATTCATCGGTCGCGCTTCGGATCGCTACGGGCGCGGATTGTTTATCACTGGTAGTTTACTCTGCTATACCGTGGCGATGTTTATGCTCTCTAGTGCTAATAGCGCCGTTGGTTTTTTGCTAGCAGGCGCAATCGAAGGTGCTGGCAGCGGTACTTTCATTCCGATGGTAATTGCCTTAATTTCCGATCGTTCCTCGCCCCACGAACGCGGTCGAGTTTTTGCGCTGTGCGTGGGTGGGTTTGATTTGGGGATGGCGATCGCCGGTCCAGTTTTCGGTTCTTTTGCCCAACAACTCGGCTACCGAGGTATCTTTACCCTTAGCACCGGCTTAGCTTTTCTAGCCCTAGTCATCTTCCTCACCCAGTGCAATAAAAATCTACCCCATTCCCTCAAGTTCGCTTTAGGTCAAGAAAGCGATAGTTACGCGGTTGCATCGGAATGATTGGCGTTTCTTGCTAATTGCTAATTGCTAATTGCTAATTGCTAATTCCCCCTACAGGTCGTAATTCCGATGCAACGGTCAACGATATAAAAACCCATATATAACACTTTCGCTGTCAAGTCAAGTAAAGATTTATTTTTTGTTGGGTGTGACTGGAAGTGGCTATGGCAAACTAAGGGAAAATACTGAGATGTAGGGGTAGGGGAGGCGGGATATGAGCAGGCAATGGGCGCAGAAAAAATCTGGATGGAATTCTTCGATGCCTGTGCAAAAAAGTTCATCTTGGCAGCGACCTTTCAGGGACCCAATTTATGATGCGCCAGCGCCAAAGCAGACGCTTTCAGTGCAAACAAAACGCCGTAACGTTGACTGGAGTCGGGTAACAGTAGAAGCCCAAAGTCCAGCAGGAGTGCAGCCACAGGTACAGCGGCAAGTAGCGACTCAAACGCCTGTAGCCCAGACTGAGTGGGACACTCACCGCAATATCAAAGCGCGCTATAAAACCTGGCAAGCTTATGAGGCGGTGCGATCGCAGGTGGCGAGTTGGGGAGTGAATAACCCAGCGGACTATATAGAAGCAGCTATCGGGGAATGGAATGGTAACGCTGGTATTCACGGCTACTTCGGTAACAATTTTGATGGCGATCCCCATCGTTCTTATCTGAACTTGAAACGGTTATACCAAGCACGGGGGATTAACAACCCAGCGAATTACATTGCCAGCAATATCGTCAATATTACTTTCTTCAACCGCACGACTCAGGGACACAGAGACTTGCAAGCAGCGCTGAATGCTGCCCAAACTGCTTTGACTTCTGCCGGTCATAGTTTCATTTTGGAGGTAGGAACTTGGTCGTTTGTCCCTCGGACATTTAACGACAATATCAATAAATTATCGAATCACGCCTTGGGGAGAGCAATTGATATCAATCCCCAGAACAACCCGCACATCACATCCGCCGAGGAAGTACTGGCGATAGACACAATTTGCCGCTCGTTGCTGCCGAGTGGTTTGTTGTCGGAGACAAACTTTGATAACCTTCAAAGAGCAAGCGATCGCTTCAAGCAAAACTTCAACAACTCCTGGGTCGATCAACAAAAGGAACTGCTCAAAGATATGAGCAAGCAGAAGCCAACCCCCACAGATATGCCTGCTCAAAAAAAGCTGGTAAAAGCAATCCAAAATCGTCGTTCTGCACTCAACAAATACGCCGCTAATGGTTTCCTCAACTTGCCCAAAGCACTGGTGGAAGCCTTGCAGAGCGCTGGCTTAAATTGGGGAGGAACGTGGAGCAGCGCCAAGGACTTCATGCACTTCGAGCTACCAAATCCGTAAGCAAAACTCTTTCGAGGATAAAATCGGTGGTTGATAGGAAAATTCACAGGAGCAGAGGCGGAATATGAGTAGACAATGGCAAGTCCAAAGAAAAAATAGATCGAATTCTTCTTCCCCGCCCGTGCAGAAAGGGGTTTCCTGGCAACGACCTTTCACCGACCCAGTTTACGACGCGCCAGCGCCTCAGCAGACGCCTTCAGTACAGGCAAAACGCCCTAACGTTGACTGGAGTCGGGTAACCGTAGAAGCCCAAAGTCCAGCAGGAGTGCTGACTCAGATTAATGCGCCTCAAACTGAGCAGCCACAGCAAGGGCAGACAGTCCAGCGCGAACAGATGCAAGCAGAAGATGAGCTGAAAACGAAGCAAGAAGCCGGAACCATCCAACGCCTGGAGATGCCACAACAGGAGGATGAAGAGAAAATTAGCCCAAAGATGATGGTGCAGCGCCAGCCTGGTAAAGATGGGATGGCTGCTACAGCGAATCTGGAAGAGAATTCAACAACAGAAAAATCGGCAGGAAACAGATCTACAACAATCAACGATCAACCTGATAAAGGATTAATTCAAAGAGTCACTACAAGGGATACAGAGGCAAAAAAAAGGCACAGGGAAGAACAAGAAGCATTGTCACAGCCACGCACTGACACCAGAAAACGGACAAGAGCAAGTCAAACAGCTAGCGATTCGCAGCCAGCTCGGAATCTACTACCCTCTATCCCAAACTTTGAAACTACTGAGGATGGAAAATTTTTGTGGTATATGGATTCAAAAGGTCCTAAACGTCCTTCATGGGGAGGTGTCGATGAGGAGATATACGAAAGCGCAAAAAAACAAGACAATCCCCAGAAGCAGCGAACAGAATATTTGTGCGAAAAAACTAACAAATACCTGCCGCGCAAAAAAGATAGAAAAGGTAATGAGGATTACTTAGATATTGACCATAAGCTGAATTGGAAAGAACATATCTACAACTCATTAGATATGCATGAAGTCTCGGTTGAGCATCATGGTCAACCTATTCAGATTAGAGCATATCTCTGGGAAGAAGTAGAAACAGTCTACAGGAACAAAGAGAACTTACAATTAATAGCAAAGAGTGCCAATAGAAGCAAAAGTGGACCAAAGCACTTTGATTCGGCAGTGCAAGAATATGTGGGAATAAGTTGAAGATAGGTAACAAGCGATCGCACTCTTTTTGATTTTTGCTTGGTGGGTGCGTATCGCCTGCTTTTTGCCACACACAAATCATCACTCCGACAATTCCCCAAAACGTTCGCGATAGCGAGTCAATAACGCCTCCATTTCTGCCAATTGTTGTTGAGCTTGCTCTTTTTGCTGCCGTTCTGCAATGGCAGCTTCTTCAGGAGTCAATATCAACTGCCCTTCGGGGGTAAAGAAACGCAATTTTGACTCGTGAATGCCCAAATATAACTCTAATTGCTGACTCCATAGCCAGCCATTCTCATTCGGTACAAGGTCTTGATAACGACCGCCTACCAACTGGAATCCCTTAAATTCAAGGCTATCCGGGTCAAACCAAAAATAATCCGGCGTGCGGAAATTATCCTGGTAAATTTGTTTTTTCAAACCCCGGTCTGTATCGGCAGTTTTGGATGAGAGAATTTCTACAATAACATTGGGATACTTACCATCTTCTTCCCAAACAACCCAACTTTTACGCGGTTTGCGCTCGGTTCCTAAAACTACAAAAAAATCTGGCCCCCGAAATTTCTCGGATTTCCGCTGGCGGGGACTGTAGTAGATGGTGAGATTTCCGCAGGCATAAAAGTCATTGCGGTTTTGCCACCAAGATTCTAGACATTGAAGCAGCAGCATTATTTGCCGCAAGTGCAGTTCGGTTTCCAAGGGCGGCTCGTCGCTATATAAGTCACTAGGAGGAAATATAACATCTTCTTCCAGGACATCTTCCGATATTTCTAAGTCTTGAGCAAGAGACATGGCGACCAGAAAAAAACAGCAGACAGAATTCCTCACCCTATTGTAACGAATCGCCTACAACTTCAATCACCCGAACAAGCGTTTAAGTTGCTTGTAAACCTCATCATCATTGCCCTCACCTCACCTTACCAACTAAAATCACCTCAACCAAATCCTCGTCTGGATTATAGCGGTAAACAATCCGATATTCGCCGCTATCCACCCGATAATAACCTGGATAGCCGCATAATTCTTGGCTATCAGATGGTATAGGATCAACGTTTAGCGCCAATACTTTTTTGGCAATTTGTGCGGCAATTTTCGGCTGCAAACCCTTGAGAAAATCGAGAACGGTTTTTAAACCATCAAGCTTTGCCATGTGATTAATCTTCGCTGTCTTGACTAGCTAGACGGTTAAGTTCTGCTGTAAAGATTTGGGTGCCAACCATTTGTGAGTTTTTTAGTGCTGTTTCAGCAAGTTGACCAAAAACACGATCTTCTAATTCCGCAAGGCGCTGCATCAATTGCTGGTAGTCGTTAGCCGACATAATTACATAATTAGGTTGTGAATCCTCGGTTAAAAGGATCGGCTCTTTTGCAGCATTTTCAAATATTTCTCTGTAGCGCTGGGAGACTTCTGTGACGGGATAGCTCTGCATATAGCCCTACTTTGCTCCAATGTTTATCAATATTATATCGCGAAACAGTTGGCGTTCGCTTGGCATTAGTAAAATAAACGATTGCCAATTTCATATTTCATATTTCATCAACCAAAAATCTAAAATCTAAAATCTAAAATCTGAAATTCTCCCTAAACCTCAATCCGGTTTAGGTGGTAATTCAATTGGCGACAATCTATCCGGAGTTCCTGGTGATGGTGAAGCAGTTCCTGGTGTAGTTTCTCCGGGTACAGTTTCTCCGGGTACAGTTCTTCCAGGTGAAGGTGTTTGAGGTTGACTTAACCGACTTGGTTCAACAGTTTCGAGGGTAACCGACTGCGTTGTTTGCTCGCCAGCTTTATTGGTTACTCTCAGCGTAATCGTGACGCTACTGGGAGGTTTACTCAACGTGTAAGTTTTGTCACCTTGCGGCTTTTGCACATCGCCAAAAGGCAGCAGTTCAACTTTAATATCTTCCCCATCCTCTACTTTCCAAGACAATATAACATCGACTGGTTTTCTATCTTTATTAATTTCATAAACGTATTTCGGCTTTTCACTCGCATCTTGACCGTTAATTTTAAAATAGACAATCTTAACCGGCGTCGCGGGTTTAGGTGGTATCGGTTTAATCTTAATATTAGGAGTATTCTTAGCAATCTCCGGTTCCGCTTCGCCTTGTTTGGGAATCACCGTCAGTTTAAAATTGTAGTCACCTGCTTGTTTGGCTCCTGTAGGCACATTTTGACAAGTTAGATTGTTCGTTAAAGTACAGAATTTATTCAGTTGAGCAGGCAAAGTATTATTAATAATTGGATACCGCTTCAATTGGCTGTTTACCGAGCCATCGGGAGCTAAACTTATCAGCCTTAATTCTTTAATTTGTTTGGCGTCGCTAATTTCCCAATTTAGCATAATCTCCTCATTTTTAGCTGCCTCATAAAATGGCTTTGTTGAGGAAATTTGACCAATTTTCGGGACTGGTAATGGTTTAACTACAATCGTATCGGTTTCTTTAACATCTGAAGGTTGGTTAGGATTTTCCCTAGAAATCACTTCGAGTTTGTAAGTATAACTCCCTGGTTTAGTGGGAGTGATGCGGATATTTTCACAGGTGATAGTTGCCGGATTATTTCCTGGGGTTAATTGTTGCGGTTTGCATTGACTCAAGGGAATTGTGTTTTTAGTCACCACTCCATCACTTCCCTGTTGCAGAATTCTCAATTCTTTAATTTGACTAGAGTTGCTGATAGTCCAACTTAAAAGAATTGGTTCTTGATATTCATAATTTGCTTTGTTAGTTAAAACTTTTTCAATTTTTGGTACCGGCACAGGCGGCAGTGGTTTAACT
>NZ_JBHFNP010000180.1:0-23650 GCF_041929235.1 Microseira sp. BLCC-F43 | reverse complement strand
CTATCCCACAAGTAGAATTAATCTCTTTTGGGTTGGGTGAGACAGGCAGGATGCCTATCCCACAAGTAGAATTAATCTCTTTTGGGTTGGGTGAGACAGATAGGATGCCTATCCCACAAGTAGAATTAATCTCTTTCTTGTGGGGTGGGCGTCCCGCCCGCCCATTAGTGCAATAGCTGAGGAATAATTACTGATAACTAAAAGCTATGGAAAATCCAACTAAAAACCTTGATGCTGAATTAGACATCACAGCAGGAGGGGGGTTAAATCTTTGGCTAAACCAAGGTTTTACTTGGCTAGTTTATGGGGTTGCTATCTGTACGGCATTGACGCTGTTTTGGCTATCGTGGGTGATTTTACAGCAAGCGCTGCCAGCGATTCAACAATTTGGGCTGGGGTTTTTGTCGGGGAGTGAATGGAATATAGGCGAGTTAAAGTTTGGTGCTTTGCCGTTTATTTATGGCACCCTGGTATCGAGCGCGATCGCACTCCTAATCGCCGTACCCGTGGGGGTTTCAGTAGCTTTGGTCACCAGCGAAGATTTTCTGCCTCCAGCGGTGCGCTCGCCGATTGCATTTGTAGTAGAATTAATTGCCGCGATTCCCAGCGTAATTATCGGACTGTGGGGCATTTTTGTCTTAATTCCCTTTCTGCTACCCCTACAACAATGGCTATTCGATCAAGCCAGTTTTATTCCCCTATTTAGCACCCCACCTTCTGGCCCAGGTTTGCTCACTTCGGGGATAGTGCTTGCGATCATGATCGTGCCAACAATAGCAGCAATTAGCCGCGATGTATTGCTAGTGGTTCCCAAAGAATTGCGCAGTGCTTCAATGGCTTTAGGTGCTACTCGTTGGGAAAGCATTTTTCGCGTATTGTTACCTTCAGGTGCTTCGGGAATTTTGGGTGCTTCTACCCTCGCCTTGGGGCGCGCATTAGGCGAAACAATGGCGGTGACAATGGTGATTGGCAACTCACCTCAAATTAACCCTTCTTTGCTGGAATTATCATCTACAATTCCCTCCGTCCTCGCCACTCAATTTGCCGAAGCATTAGACCCATTGCATATCGGATCCTTGATGTATTTATCCTTGATTCTGTTTGTTATCACCTTGCTGGTTAACATAGCAGCCGTTCTTTTAGTACGGGTGCTGGGACACAAGCAAGCATGATAGTAATCGCTAATATTTCCATAGTTGAACAGATCTAACAACCAATTAGCAATTAGCAATTAGCAATTAGCAATTCATGACCAATCCTTCCTCCCAGTTAGAAACTCCAGAATCAATCATAGCCGAACTCAAAAAACCTTTGCCCATAGGTCGAACTTTATTCACCTATGGCATGACTGTGTTAGCATTTGCCCTTACGGGTTTGGCGCTGTTACCCCTAGTAGGAATATTGTGGTCAATCCTGCTTCAGGGAGTGCCCCAATTGAGTCCAGAAACCATCACTTCTTTACCAGCACCAGTTGGGGTAGAAGGGCCAAATGGTTTTGGCAATGCTATTTTAGGAACGTTAATTATGGTCGGCATTGCTTCGGCAATTAGCATTCCTTTCGGTTTGTTGACTGGCATATACTTATCTGAATTTGGCAAAAATTCCAAAACAGCCAGCGCTATTCGTTTCATTACTACCGTTCTGACGGGTATTCCTTCAGTGATTATAGGCGTTTTTGCCTATGGGGTTGTAGTGGTGACTAAAATAGGGATTCAGAACGGTCAAATCTTCTTCGGACGGGAAGCAATTGACCAAGGAAGTGGGGTGCCGCTTCCGGGTTTTCTGAGCGCGATCGCCAACATTTTCGGTTACGATATTAATACTTTATCAATTGGGATAGGTGGATTTTCAGCCCTAGCTGGCGGTTTTGCACTTTCTATACTCATGCTACCAGTCGTAGCGCTGACTACGGAAGAAGCCTTGAAATTGGTGCCAATCTCTCAACGCCTCGCCTCTGCTGCTTTGGGTGCTACCCGCTTCCAAACCACTTTTAAAATTGTCGTTTCTACAGCTTTACCCGGTGTGACTACAGGTATTCTACTCGCTGTAGCGCGTGCGGCAGGCGAAACAGCACCTCTGGTTTTCACGGCTTTGTTTAGCGATAACTGGCCCGATGGATTATTCAATCCTACCCCTTCGCTTTCGGTTTTAATTTATAATTATGCTAATTCTCCGTTTCCAGAGCAAAATAATTTAGCTTGGACGGCTTCGGTGGTGTTGGTAAGTTTAATCTTACTGATCAGCATTGCGTCTCGCATGGTGACGCGGCGACGATGAAGGAAAATTTTAGATTTTAGATTTTAGATTTTAGATTTGAATAAAATCTGCAATCTGCAATCTTAAATCTGCAATCCGTCTTAAATCTGCCATCTCAAATCTTAAATTTACAATCATATCATGAAACCAGAACCCAAGAAAGCATTTAAACCGATTCCTCCCAAGGGGAAAAATATGGCAGCGGCGGTTCAATCTACGGCAGAAACTTTAGTTACAGCTTTGAAAGTCCGCAATTTAAGCTGCTACTACGGCGAGAAAAAAGCGGTTGATTCTGTGTCGATGGATATTTACCAAGGGCAAATTACTGCGATTATTGGCCCTTCAGGTTGCGGTAAATCAACTTTCATCAAAGCCTTAAACCGCATTAGCGAATTAGAAGCCCAGGTACGCTTTGAAGGAACGGTGGAATTTTTCGGTCAAAATATCTTTAGTCGCGGCGTTAATTTAAACCGACTCCGCCGTCAAATTGGTATGGTATTCCAAAAACCCAATCCATTTCCCATTAGCATTTACGAGAATGTAGCTTACGGCATTAAAGTAGCAGGGAGCAAATCAAAAGCCGAGTTAGATGAAATTGTAGAATCTGCATTGCAAGGCGCGGCGTTGTGGAATGAAGTCAAAGATAATCTGAAAAAATCAGCCCTAGGACTTTCTGGCGGTCAACAACAGCGTCTGTGCATTGCTCGTGCTTTGGCGGTGAAGCCGAAAATTCTGCTGATGGATGAGCCTTGTTCGGCGCTTGACCCAATTGCCACAATGAAAATTGAGGAATTATTGCAGACGCTGCGGGATAAACTGACGATTGCGATCGTGACTCACAACATGCAACAAGCATCTCGCGTGTCGGATTATACGGCGTTTTTCAATGCCGATGAGAGTCGCATCGGTCAGTTAGTGGAATTTGGCCCTACTGCTAAGATTTTTACCGAAGCCTCGAATGTGGACACCCGCAATTACGTCGCGGGGTTGTTTGGTTAAACAGATGTTAAGGTATAGAATCGATTGATTCTAGCGAGACATCCAAAATTACAATGGCTCGTCTGGCAACTACCATTGAAGCGATTCTATACCTGAAAAGCCAGCCCCTGTCGCTGGCTGCGATCGCCGAATACGCCAAATGCGACAAAAACGACGCCCAAGAAGCGCTGCTGGAACTGATGGACGACTACGCCCACCGCGACAGCGCTTTGGAAGTGGTCGAAACCCCCACTGGTTATTGTCTGCAATTGCGGACCTCGTTTCAGGACTTGATGCAAAATTTGATACCACCGGAAATAGGGGTGGGGGCTTTGAGGACATTGGCTGCGATCGCGCTCAAAGGCTCGATCGCTCAAACCGAATTGGTCGAGTTACGCGGATCTGGAGCTTACCAGCAAGTGCAGGAACTCGTACAATTAGGCTACGTCCGCAAACGCCGACAATCGGAAGGGCGGTCGTATTTGCTACAAGTAACAGACAAATTTCACCAGTATTTTGAACTAGACCAACTCCCCAAACAGCTAGAGTTACCTTTCAACGCAGTAGGGCGAGGGAGAGCGACAAGCGAGAGCGACCCAGAACAATCAGAGGAAACTTACGACTGAAAGCAGACAGGACTTACGTAAACAAACCCGGTTTCTCAGCTGGTAGTGGGTAAGTCCTGGCAGAGAAACTGTGATGGGGCGCTTCTTGCCTCGATATTGGTGGAAAAAATAAATGGATCGGCAAAAAAGGCTATTTACTGGTCATAATAGCTTCTTTTCCCCCAAAATTTTCCTCTCCCTGTTACATCTCCCTGTCTGGTGGGAAATATGTCAAATTAGAGTTAGTTCAACACAAAGGCTCCTCATGGTCTTTAACCCTGATTTTCTCAGTTCTGATACCGAAAATGCTCCAGCCAATCCACTGCTGAAATATCTGCAGCATCAATCTCCGGAGGTTTTAGCCCGCGTCGCCAAGTCTGTCAGTCCGGAAATCAAGCAAATTATTTCTCAAAACGTTCAAGGTCTGGTGGGAATGCTACCAGGCGAGCATTTTAACGTTCAAATTACCACAGACCGAGAAAACTTAGCCGGTCTGCTAGCTTCGGCGATGATGACAGGTTATTTCCTGCGTCAGATGGAACAGCGGATGCAGCTAGAGGAAAGTTTACTTGGTTCAATGTCCCTCAAGCAGGAACCAGACAGTGCCCAATAATTTTAGATTTTAGATGGCAGATTTTAGATCTTAAAGGTAAAACAATCATCCCATCTAAAATCCAAAATCTAAAATCTAAAATTTCCTACCCCATTCGCTCGGCTGGAAATGTACCCAGTCGCACTTGGATATTTTGGGTTTGCCCGTTGCGGGTGACTTCGAGTTCCAAGATAGAACCTATGGCACTAGCTTCTACTAACTCTTGTACTTTAGAAGCTTCTTTGATCGCTACGCCGTTAATTTTTTGAATGATATCGCCTCGGCGCAGACCCGCTTGGTCGGCGGGTGAATTGTCGAAAACCCGCATCACTAACACGCCCCGCTCCTGGGTAATGGTAAGGTTACTTTCTTGAAGTAGCTGTTCTTTTAAAGCTGGGGTCAGTCCCGCCATTTGAATTCCCAAAAAGGGATGTTGCACCTCGCCTTTAGCTAACAATTGATTGGCGACGCGCTGTGCGGTTTCGATGGGGATGGCAAAGCCAAGTCCTTGAGCATCGGCGCGAATTGCAGTATTAATGCCGATAATTTCTCCCGCAGCGTTTAATAGTGGCCCTCCAGAGTTACCGGGGTTAATCGCCGCATCGGTTTGAATAAAGTTCACTCGTTTATCTGGGACGCCGACTTGGGAACTGGAACGCCCCGTAGCGCTGATAATACCCACCGTTACCGTGTTATCCAAACCCAGGGGATTGCCGATTGCGATCGCCCACTGACCCGGTATCAAATTTTGCGAGCTACCTAAACTCACCGTCGGTAAATTGGTGGCGTTAATCTTCACCACTGCCACATCGGTCAGCGGGTCTGTTCCCACCACTCGCCCTTCAAACGTGCGACCGTCTTTCAGCGTTACTTGCACGGTCTTCGAGCCATCTACTACGTGAGCATTGGTAATCAAACTGCCATCAGAACTCAGTAAAAACCCGGAACCAGTGCCGCGTTCTAACCGTTCTTCCGGCCCAATCGGCGAGTCATTGCCAAAGAAGCGCCTAAACATGGGGTTGCGAAACGCTTCCGGGATTGGTATTTCCACCTTGCGCGAGGCATCAATTCGCACCACCGCAGGTCCCACCTTTTGGACTGCCTCAGCGATGAAATTGACGCTGTTGGGGTCAACATTCGCCGTTTTGCCGCCCCAATTGCGCTCAATTGGCAACGGGGGCAACATGGGGGCAGTTGCCTGGTAAGTTGGGATGAAGCGACTTTCCGCTTGCAGGTGGCGGCTAGCTAACACCCCTGCACCGCCGCCAATGGCGAGCAAAGTGAAATAAAGAGTCAGCTGCTTTACAGATAAACTCATAAGTTAAAATTCCACTGAAAACCCACCCTATGAATCGAATCACGAGGAAAGCGGGGCGGGGTGTAACGCTTTTCCTGAGAAAAACACAGATAATAATCTACTTTAACTTGCTCTAAACGAGGGTTTCACCTATTGCAAGGTTGAGAAAGTTTGCGCCCTTGTGGGAGACTTGGCATAAAATTCAGTTTTGGTAAGGTAATTGCCAGCTTTGAGTCATCGGCGTTGTCAGGGCTAAACCGCTAAAATACACCAGCAGTACTTACGCAGGTCGAGGCCATCACCAAAGTTTCTGCGTAAATCTCTGGTTGCCAAACCAATGATTTTTCTTAGAAACCCGGTTTCTTTGGGTTGTTAATTAAAATTTCTTCACATTGATTGCTTGATTCCATGACTCTATATCGTTGGTTTCCAATTGTCTCGACGCTTCTGTGGCTGTTTATACCCGCCTTGGCAGTGAAAGCGAATCTGACTGAACCCGCTTTACAACCGCAAAACTTAAATTGTCCCGCACCAGCGCTGGAGCGCCTGAGCAAACACCTGGTTGCCCTGGGCGAGACACTGGAGAGTATCGCCCGTCAACATAATCTGATTCCGGCTACCCTGTTAGGATTGAACCCTAGTTTAAGGTCGGGTGGAGTGCAGGTAGGAACCGAAATCGTTATTCCCCCCTTTAACGGCATTCGCGTAGAAGTACCTGCAAATCAAACTTGGCGCGATGTGGCAAAAGCTTACAACGTGCGCGAGGCTATTTTATACGAAGTCAATGGCTGTCAGGAAAATCCCAGAGTTGTGTTTGTACCGGGAGTGAATTGGTCGCCGGAAACCCTAGGAGTAGAAGAAGTTACGAGGGAGTTGACAGGATATCCTTTACCTGCTATAGCAATGGTGGGATTGCGCTACGGTTGGCAGCTGAGATTGGGTACGGGTAAGGTAGAATTCCACAGCGGTGTAGATTTGTTGGCAACCCCTGATACGCCAGTTTTAGCGGCGGGAAACGGTGTGGTAGCTTTTGCCGGGGAGCAAGGCAATTACGGTAATTTAGTGGTAATCAATCATCAAGACGGGTTGCAAACTCGCTACGCCCACTTGAATAATATTACAGTCACGACTGGACAAAGAATTATGCAGGGAGAGGAGGTGGGAACCGTTGGTGCAACGGGTTTCCCCGATATTGAAGCATCTCACCTGCATTTTGAAATTCGCTACAACTCAGATTTAGGTTGGGTGGCAGAAAATCCCGAACCGTATTTGAGGAATATGAGAGTGGCTAATCGTTAATGGCTAATCGCCGATCGCCGATCGCCGATCGCTGATCGCTGATCGCTGATCGCTGATCGCTAATAGGTCAAGGGCAATTAGCAATTAGCCATTAGCAATTAGCAATTACTCAGCGGTTACATGAGCTAACTCTGCTTGCTCTGGGGATGGGGCTTCGGTGATACCAAACAGGGAGCGGTACAATTTATCGTACTCGTGGGCGGATTTATCCCAGCTGAAATCCTGCGCCATGCCGCGCTGTTGTAGGGTGCGCCATTGCTCTTTGAAGCGGAAGCCTTCCCAAGCTCGAATCATAGCGGTAAATAGATCCAAGGGTTCGTAGCGGTCGAAACAATAACCCGTACCGGCTTGGTTGACGGGGTCGTGGTGGGTTACAGTATCGACTAACCCGCCGGTACGGCGCACGATGGGGACGCAACCGTAGCGCATGGCGAGCATTTGGCTGATGCCGCATGGTTCAAAACGACTAGGCATGAGGAAGGCATCGCAACCTGCGTAGATGCGGCGGGCGAGGGCGTCGTTGTAGAGTAGGTAGGTTGCCATGCGACCTGGATAACGGGAAGCCATTTGCCACATTTGACTTTCGTAGTAGCGATCGCCTGTCCCCAACAAGATAAACTGAGCATCGGTATAGCACATGAAACGGTCGAGGATTTGCAGCGACAAATCAATGCCTTTCTGTTCCACCAACCGCGTTACCATACCAATCAGGAACGAACCTGAATTGACTTCTAACCCAACTTCTTCTTGCAGCGCGACTTTATTCGCCTTTCGTTGATCGAGTGTATCGGCACTGAAGGTTTGAGCGATATATTTGTCGGTAACGGGGTTGTAAAGTTGGGTATCGATGCCGTTGAGAATCCCGGATACCTTACCGCTGACGTAAGATAACAAGCCTTCCAATTGTTCCCCATACGCCGCAGTCTTGATCTGATCGGCATAGGTGGGAGAAACTGTATTTACCCAGTCGGCAAATTGAACTGCCGCCGCCATTGTATTGTGTCCTTGCATGTACCAAGGACACCAAGTCATTTGCTCTAATCGCCAGCGCCACGGACCTTGATAAGCTAGGTTGTGAATCGTGAAGACGGTTTTGATCTCCTGGTCTTGGTGCATCCACACGGGAATCATTCCCGTATGCCAGTCGTGACAGTGGATGATTTCTGGTTTCCAGTAGTTCCAGGCAAATTCTGCCGCCCCGTTAGCAAATAAGGTGAACCGCCAGTCTTCATCGTCTCCATAGTAAACGCGACGGGGCCAGAACGAAGGATGACCGAATAAATATAAGGGTACATCGCTATTGGGCAAGACGTTTTCGTAAATCGAGAAACCCTGTCCCATCGCATTACCCGACCAGATAGGGGTTTTTGGAATAGTAATCTTGTCTGGTAGGAAGCCATAGTAGGGCATGAAAACCCTTACGTCATGCCCCAATTTTCGCAGCACTTTGGGCAAAGCCCCGACGACATCGCCCATGCCGCCTACTTTTGCCAGGGGTGCTGCTTCAGCAGCAACAAATAGAATTCTCATTTTAACGTTCGTCTTCCCTCAGACTAGGCAGTCAAATTAGAAACAAATTGTTAAGGTAATCATACCTGTAGACGCGCACTGCAAAACAGTCCTTGGTGATTTGCTAATTGCTAATTGCTAATTGCTAATCGCCTCAGGGGGAGTAACCATTAGCCATTAGCCATTAGCCATGCCCCCTACCCATTTAACGCTGAATTTGAGCAAAAATCTCGTCTAAGATGGCTTTTGCGCCTTTTTCGCGCAAGAGTTGGGCGAGTTGGATGCCGATTTGTTCGGCATCGCTGGCAGCGCCGGTAATGGTATCTTTGATCAGTCGCTGACCGTCTAAACTGGCAACCATGCCGGTGAGGGTGAGGGTATCTCCATCCAGGTGGGTGTTGACGCCGATGGGGACTTGACAGCCGCCTTCTAATTCTCGCAGAAAGGCGCGTTCGGCATAGCAGCGATAGGCTGTTGGTTGGTGTTGGATGACTTGAAGTATTTCTATGATTTCGCTGTCTTCGGCGCGACATTCGATACCTAATGCGCCTTGTCCAACGGCGTGCAGGGATACTTCACTGGGGATGACTTGGTGGATGCGATCGCTCATTCCCAGTCTTTCCAATCCGGCGACGGCTAAAATCAACGCATCGTATTCTCCAGCATCGAGTTTCCCCAGTCGCGTATTCAGGTTACCCCGGATATCTTTAAATGCCAGATGGGGGAAGTGGTGGCGCAACTGTGCCAAACGCCGCAGGGAAGATGTGCCGATGACTGCGCCTTCTGGTAAGGTATCGAGTTGCTTATCTTTATGCTTTTCGTGGACGACGAGGGCGTCTGCGGGATTTTCCCTGGCGGTGACGCATCCGAGTACCAAGCCTTGTGGTAACCGGGTGGGCAGATCCTTGAGCGAGTGTACGGCAAAATCGGTTTCGTTGTTGAGCATCCCGACTTCCAGTTCTTTGGTGAATAGTCCTTTATCGCCGATTTTGGCTAGGGCGACATCGAGTATCTTGTCGCCTTGGGTACTCATGGTGTGGACTTCAAAAGTCCTGCCGGGAAAGTGTTTCTGGAGTTGTTCTTGCACCCAGTAAGTTTGAACCAACGCCAGTTGGCTTTTACGGGAAGCGATGCGAATCGTACGGGGAGGACTGGAAACGGTTAGAGACATAGTGCGAGCGCGCCACAACGCAAACAGAATAGGTCACCCAATCTAGACTACCGCAGTGCGCGATGCTTAGATATTCGATTCAACCTGTCTCAACGGGAGTTTTGTTTTTACATTTTGTAACGACGGCTCAGGCGTTGGTGCAGCCTCGACAAAGGAGAGCCGCTTCTTTTTCAATAAATCAAAACATTTTATGTTAAAATAAGTACCTTTTTTCTTAAAATAAGATTGACCAGAAAAAACAGTAGCAATTGTCTGGTTGTCATACCATTTCTTTTGAGGGACGCTACCGATGGTAGAGGAGTGTTGTAAGAGTGGGTTTTACTGACAAAGTTTCACAAAAACAGATAGCCTGGTTCAACCCACCTGGTGTAAAAATTGATCGGTGCGCCTCAAATTGGAAAGGGTATTAATGTCAAATACTCTCAAGTAAGGGACTCGCATTCGCGAGTAAGAACATGAAAATTGAACTAGAAACCAATGACTTTGATGAAAAATCCTATTGCCACCTCTGCGGCAGCACATTTATAACCAAAGAAATTGTAGCAAAAGCTTACAATGAATCGGGTGATTATATAAGCGATGTTTGTCCGCAATGCATCGCAACAGGAGCCGAGGGAATTAGCATCAGAATGCGCTCCCGTGCCGAACATTTGCGAGTGTTGGCAGCCCAGTTAGAAAAACTGGCATGGGATAATATCGAAGCACCGAGTATCGAGGAATTGAATATCATGAATCAAATTGTCAAAGCGTTGTATTGATTGAGTAGTAGCGGACACCCTAAAGGATGTCGCTACACAAACAAAGCCTGCCTTCGCAGGCTTTTAATTAATCATGCTCTCATCCCCCGATGTTTTACTGTTTAGCAATTCCCTCAAACGACTCGGAACCCAAGGGACTGGGAACCCATCCTGCAATATTCTTGCGTTTGGCTAATAGCGGTTGGGAATGCACAATTGGCAGGCGCACTACTTCTTTGTGCAAAATTTCATCAACTTCTGCGTAAATTTTAGCCCTGGTTGCTTTATCCCCAGTCGCCCGTCCTTGATTTAATAATTGCAAAAGTCGCGGATTTTTCCAACCTCCCAAATCGACAGTAGAACCGGGGCCAAAGTGGGGATAATAAAAACTATCTGGGTCGCCATAGTCGGCTGTCCAACCTAACATGAAAGCTTGGAATCCCGGCGGTTTTTGTCGCTCGGCAATGTAAGCCGCCCAATCTTTTGTTTTGAGCGTTACTCGAATTCCAATAGCAGTTAAATCGGCGGCGAAAGCTTCAGCAATCGGTTTCGGTGTGGGAAAATAAGCGCGGGAAACCGGCATGTACCACAGTTCCAAATCGAAGCCGTTGGGATAGCCAGCTGCGGCTAAAAGTTGTTTGGCTTTCTGCGGGTTGTATTCGTAATTGGCAATCTTTTTAGATTGGAATTCTGCCAGGGCAGGCGGGGTAAAGTGAGCGTCGCTAGTGCCTAAGTTGCCCCAGAAAGCTTGGACGATTTGTTGAGTGTTAATGGCGTGAGCAATCGCAACTCTCACCCGCGCATACGACAAGGGTTTATAACTAGGATTTAACGCCAAATATCCCACATTAAAAGAAGGACGAGGAACCGCTGTTAAATTCGGGTCGCTTTGAATTTCTTTGATTTGATCTGGAGCCAAATCAACGGTAAAATCTATTTGCCCAGCTCTAAGTTGGGCAAGCCTTGCGGCTGGGTCGGTAATAAAGCGAATTACCAGTTGATTCGCTTTAGGAAATCCGGATTTCCAGTAGGTGGGATTTTTTTCGATTCGGATGCGATCGCCAGTCCGCCATTCCTTGAAAATAAACGGCCCCGTCCCCACCGCCATAGCCGCAGGAGTACCATATTTTGCCCCAGCTTGTTTAATCGCATTTGGGCTGGCAATACCAAAGAAAACCGATCCAATTGCAGCCGGAAACGCAGCAAATGGCTGTTTCAATACAAACTGAATCGTAGATTTATCCACTAGGACGATATTTTGCAAAAGAGAATTTGGCTGTCCTTTAAAACCGCCAAAAACTTGAGGCCAAATTTGATAATTTTTCCCGGCATCCCGGTGTCCATTCGGGTGTTTCTCATCCCACCAACGTTCTACGTTAAACTTAACAGCCTCGGCGTTAAATTCGCTACCGTCGTGAAATTTTACCCCGGATCTAAGTTTAAACGTCCAAGTTTTACCATCTTGGGAAACCGACCAACTGGTAGCTAAACTTGGTGCAAGTTCGGTTGTTCCTGGTTTGAATTCGAGCAAGCGATCGTATATTTGATCTTGGACGATCGTAGAATTGCCATCGGTGATATTCCCCGGTTCTAAATTGACAGGTTGTCCACCCGAACCATAGACTAACACGCCTTGGGTAGTTGCGCCTGGACTGCTGGCGTTGGGAGAAGTGCTAGGCTGATTTCTACAATTAGAAAGAATTAGAGAAAAGGCACAAACTGCCGTCAAAAGAGCGAGTCGCCATTGCTTCCATCTTTTCATCAGATTAACTCCTGGCATAGTATTAATCTATGTTAAGGGAAAACGGGAAAATATAACATTTGTTAAGAGAGATCGCAGGTGGCGAGGGATAGTAATATCTTGCTAAAATTTTCAGATGGGTGCAACAAAGAACGTTGTAGTAGGGAACATCAGGAATTTTTGTAACTAACTCGAAGATTTTCTCCCGCCGTGCCCCTTTGTCTATTGTTGACAGTATTACGCGCCTCTTACCATCATGAATTTACTGAAGCTTTTACAAAAGCCTAAATTATGGCTCTTGGGGATAGCAGTTAGCTTAATTGGTATTCACTTGAGTTTAGTCGGTAAAACTGCACCGACTTTCTTTCTAGGTACAAGTATTCTGTTTTGGCTGTCTGTAGTATCCCGATTATGGGAAAAACGTCGCACCTTAAGTTTAAACAGTGGGGTGTTCTCCAGGTTTTTTGGCATGACGCTCATTATTTTGGTCATCGTCAAGATTTTATCCCTGAATGGTTACGATCCTTTTCTTCGCATCTTTCCTTTAATTTCTGCTTTGGGTTTAGGTTTAATTGCCTCTGGGATTAAGAAATTAAAACAATATTGCCAGGAATTCATCCTTTTGATTGTTCTCGCAGTACCGCCGGAGTTAATCACCGATCCAATTAATCAGCTAATCGGCGTTAGTTCTTTAACGGGTAAATTTTCCAGCTTTGTTCTGTGGTATTTAGGCTATGAAGTCTTGGCTGACGGGGATTTTATTATTCAACCAAAAGGAAAGATATGGATATCGCCTGAATGTGCGGGATTGACAACGCTGCTTTGGCTGTTGCAACTGTCAGCGCTTTTTTTAATTGTGTTTCCCCTTGAGTTTGGCAAAAAAATTTTAGTGCCTATTGTGGCAGTTATCACGGGATTTGCAATCAATGGGTTGCGGATTGCTTACTTGGCTGTTCTTGCTTTCTCTGATCGGGAAGCATTTAATTACTGGCATTCACAAAATTCCCAAATATTTTCGCTGCTTTCTGTACTGCTGATTGGAATATTCTGCCTTTGGCTGATTAAGCAAGAAGAATCGGAAGATGGGGAAGATGACGCTAAGGACGCGGGGACACAAAGACACGGGGAATGAAGAAGATGACGCTAAGGACGCGAGGACGCAAAGACACGGGGAATGAAGAAGATGAGGAAGATGGGGAAGTAATTACTTCTACTTCGTTATCTCCATCATCTTCATCATCTCCATCATCTCCATCATACGGCTGCAATCCTCTGTAAATCTCCAGGTTGTAGTGGCGGTGGCGGTTGGCAGGCATTCATAATTGGGATACGTAAATCTTCATGGGTAGCCTAGCGTCTAAAGGTACAGCTACACAAACAAAATCTTATGGCAGATAATCCCAATCAACCCAAAGAATATGACGCCGTACTAGGAGGACAAAACCCGCCCCCCATTGATGCTGCCGTCTTAGGCGGAATTGCGGGAGTTAAAAAACGCCTCGCCAGTCGAGTTTTAGAAGTAAGGATAGCGGCACTTTCTGACGCGATCAAGTATGGAGAGAAAAGCTTATATTTAGTGCTGCAAGCCTTGCAAGATGAGTCAATGTTGATGAAATTTGCTGCATATTTCTGAATCAAAGATAGACAGGAACCCAAACTCAAACAACAGATCAATAATTTTCTGCCTAGCTTTGAATTTGAGGTAATAACAGTCGATGGGTTTGGGCAGATAAATAGTCGTTGCCCTCACCATGCCCAATATTTTACAGAAGACTTGGGGGATGAAGTTGGGCTGGAAATGGTTTCAATTCCAGGGGGGACTTTCCTGATGGGTTCACCGGAAACGGACAAAGATCGGTTTGAGTCGGAAAGTCCACAGCATCAAGTAACTATCAAACCCTTTTTTATGGGCAAATACAGCGGATTGCAAACTCGTCTTGGTACAGCATTTTCGCGCCTTTTGTGTAGCGGCAGCATTAATGCTGCCCGCACACTGCTGCCAAGGTGTACCTCATCCGAGTGCAATCCGCTGTATACCATGACTTACGCACATAGGGGGGATAGATCCCCGCGTTGCCCCCCTTGGTAAGGGGGGTTGGGGGGATAGATCCCCCCAACCCCCCTTGGTAAGGGGGGTTGGGGGGATAGATCCCCGCGTTGCCCCCCTTGGTAAGGGGGGTTGGGGGGATCGATCCCCGCGTTGCCCCCCTTGGTAAGGGGGGTTGGGGGGATAGATCCCCGCGTTGCCCCCCTTGGTAAGGGGGGTTGGGGGGATAGATCCCCGCGTTGCCCCCCTTGGTAAGGGGGGTTGGGGGGATCGATGGGTAATTCATCTAGATTTAGCGTCGATATTCGTCCCCACAGTCGCCAATTAGTTTAAACAAATCCCTGGATTTATTTGTTATCGCATCTATCTGTTTTAGATCTGAATCATCCAGGTGCAAATCAAACACTTTGGCGTTGTCTTCTAAGTGTGCGGAAATTCCCAACCTTGCGCCAACAATGACACCCGCTACTGCTGGTTTATCCAAAATATAACGAACTGCCACATTGGGAATGCTGACTCCATGCTTATCTGCAATTCCCTTGAGGACAGAAAGCAATTCCTGGAATAAATCCCAACCGCCCCAAGCATCTACCATATTCTTGTATTTCCTCAAACTCACGGTGTCGAGTTGTCCGCCACGGGGTTCGGGTTGTCCCAGATATTTTTCTGATAACAAACCGCCGCAAAGTGTACCGTAAGTGAACAGCTTAATATCGTGCTGTTGGCAGAACTGAATCATCGCCACTTCGGGACGGCGGTCAACAATAGAAAATTGCACTTGGTTGGATACTATCTTGATGCCGTTGTCAAGGATAATTTTCAAATGTTCTGTATCGAAGTTCGTTAATGCCAGGTGCTTGATTTTCCCCTCAGTTTGCAGATCTGCCATATGCTTGAGGGCGTCGAGGTAATTTTTATCCCCGTATTCCCACCAGTGGAATTGCATCAAGTCTAAGCAATCAACTTTCATCCTGCGGCGGGAGATATCAATATTATCTTCCACCAACTTTCTGGTCATTTTACCGGGTCTTGGTACCCATTTGGTAAATGCTTGCAGGTTGGATAAAGCTGCTTCACCTCGCGTGGCGATTAATTGACGCCTAAACTCGCCAATAAAGTCTTCAGCGGGGCCATAATGGTCTGCCATATCCCAAGTAGTGTAACCTGCATCCAGGTATTTAAACATGGTTTGGATGGCGGCATCTTGGTTAATGCGTCCGTGTCCGCCGGATACTTGCCACATGCCGTTTAAAACTCGACAGATGTTCAAATCTGGGGTAAACTGTATCCGGCTCGATTCTGGTAGATTCATGTTGCTGCTAAAAAAGATTATGAGGTTCGCTCAAATTTTGACACTAACAGGACTATGGCAAAGAAACTTGATTTGATCAACCCGGTTTCCGGCCTCGACCTGCGTAACTCCTGACTCAGATACTTCTGTGCCTAATTTTTATTTTTACACAGATCTCCACCCAGATTAGCTACCGTTGCTCGTTTTCCAGATTTTTATTTGTTTATGCAGCAATTAACCCAGAAAAACTTGAAGAAAATAATTTATGAAATCAGCAACAAAATCATCAATATAATTGGTAATTTATTAGTCAAAGGTTGGGATAGGAGACTTTTAGGTTTATCCAAACTTTCTATCAGAACAATTATTGATGTGGGAGCGAATGAAGGTCAATTTTCCCAAAAAAAAAAATTTCCAGGTATTTCCCCTGGCTAAGATCTATGCTTTTGAACCACTGCCCACTCCTTTTAAAAAAGTGAAATCCTGGGGGAGAAAACAAAAGGGTAAAGTCACTGTTTTTAACTTAGCTTTGGGCGATGCGGTGCAAGAGATAGAAATCCAACAGCATTTGTTTTTTACGGCTTCTTCCTCTATATTGAATCCAACTAAATTTTGTGAAAAAATGTACCCGATGACCAAAAAGCAAGAAACAATTATTGTGCAGCAGTCAACTTTAGATCGAGAGATTTCCCAGTTGCCGTCACCGCCCCAGTCTGATATTCTGATTAAACTTGACGTACAAGGATATGAAGATAGGGTGATTAGAGGTGGAGTTGAAACTTTTGCAAAAGCTAAAGCATGTATCGTAGAAATATCCTTAAAGCAGCTTTACGAAAATCAAGCCCAATTCAAAGAGATTTTCACTTTAATGGATAATCTTGGATATAAATATTGTGGTAATTTAGACCAAGTATACGATCGAGATGGTTCTGTGATATTCTTGAATGCAGTTTTCATTAAATAACAAATCCATATGCGAGTTGAACCTTGTTGCCAATCTTTACTGGCTAATATTTTGCCAGTTGTAGACCCAAAAAAAGAAGGTATTTGTATTGATGTTGGTGTGGGAACGTTTGCATTTTATTGTGAAATATTTGCGAAATTAAGATTTTCAACTTTGGCGGTGGAACCTTTGCCGGTGAAGAAGTTACAGCGGATATGTCAAAAGCGCAATATTGGTTTAATTCAAAGTTGTCTTTCTGATAAAAATGGCACAGAAAATTTGTATATGGGAACGTTTGCGGGATTATTAAATAATAACTTTAGTTCTTTGTCACCGGATTGGTTTGGGTCTTCTAAGCAAATCAAACAAGTCGAATCGATTACATTATCTAAGTTAACTTCAACGATTGAAGCTGAAAAAATTACTTGCTTCAAAATCGATATTGAAGGATGGGAATCCCAGGTGCTTAAACAATTGGTTGAATTACCCGATTCCCTGATTCCGAAGGTAGTGATGTTTGAATATGGCGGGGGTATTAACCGACAAAAGGGTAAAAGAGGTTGGTCGCCCCAATTTTTGAATGCTACGATGGATTGTCTGGCGGTATTAAAGCAGTGCGGCTACGGTTTCAGCGTGATGATAGACTATGCCTATCATGCAAAAGAAAGAATCTTTGATTTGCAATTATCTGATTTAGAACCAGATTCAATTTTTGATTCAAATGCAGTTTATGGCAACATTATTACCTGCCATAACTGGCGGTATTCAGAGGATGAAATTGCCAAATTATGTCGCCCTTATTATGGGGGTTGGACAAATTTGGTCTTGACGACAATTTTGTCGAGATAGGTCGAGTTATATCAAATCCGGTGGCATCGGAATGATAAGCTTTCTGGGGAATTGCTAATTGCTAATTGCTAATTGTCCCTACAGGTCGTAATTCCGATGCAACCGTAGTCCTGATGTAGTTAAAACCCGATGACTAAACTCGAATCGATATCTCCTAAGTTGGCGCACCCACTCAATGCCATTGCTAAATCTAATTCATCGCGCAATAGTTCGATGATGTGTTGGACTCCTGGTTCTCCGCCTACTGCTAATCCCCATAATATTGGGCGTCCTAATAATACTGCTTTTGCACCTAATGCTAAGGCTTTAAGGATATCTGTGCCGCGACGGATGCCGCCATCTACTAGGATATCTGCTTTATTTCCGACTGCGGCGACGATTTCAGAGAGGGCGTCGATGGATGCGATCGCACTATCCAATTGTCTCCCTCCATGATTCGATACAATTACCCCCTTGGCGCCACATTCCACCGCACGCACTGCATCATCTCCCCGCAATATCCCTTTGACGACTAACGGTAGGGGCGATAAAGATTGCAACCATTCCAAATCTTTCCAAGTTAATGCAGGATTTAACTGTTCTAAAAAATAAGCAAATAAACCAGATTCCCCCGGTTTGTAAGCTATTTCTAAATCGGATAGTGCGGCTAAATTCGCCAATTCCATCCCTGGTGGTAACGCAAATTGATTGCGCATATCCCGTTCTCGCTTACCTAAAACCGGGGCATCAACGGTGAGGCAAAGTGCTTGATATCCTGCTTTATAGGCACGTTCTACCAGTGCTTTTGTCAAACCTCTGTCGCGATGCACGTACAATTGAAACCATAATCGGGAATTGGGGTTTTGCGAGACTGAGGCAACTTCTTCGATACTTTTTGTTGCTAAGGTACTTAATACCATTGTGCTTCCCAATTTCGCCGCAGCTTTGGCGGTGGCAATTTCTCCTTCTGGATGCGCCAAACATTGAAACGCCATCGGTGCAATTAAAATCGGCAACGGCAAAGTTTGACCGAGTATTTTCGTGGTTAAGTCTCGCTGACTCACATCTACCAACATCCGGGGACGGAGTTTATAGCGTTCAAAAGCGGCGCGGTTATCCCGCAGGGTAATTTCGTCCCAGGCACCGCTGGCATAGTAATCTAGCGCCATCTGGGATAGATGCTGTTTGGCGAGGGTTTCGTACTCGAATAGATTAATCGGTTTAATCGGATTAGCCATTTGCTAATCGTACTCCATAAAGCGACAAAGGCGTGAAGCGAAGCTATCGCGTAAGCGACTCGCATTTGCTAAGTTGTAGTTACCGTCACTTAAATTTCCTGCAATGCGTAAATTTTTATCAACTACAATTGGCACGGTAACGCTATTCGGTTTGGGAATTGCTGCGGGGACAATTGCTACTGCAAGTCCCCATCTACCAGGCGTACAAGTTGCTCAACAACCGAACTGTAACAATCCTCAAACGCAATCAGAAATGAATGTCTGTGCGGGAATTGCCTATCGCAATGCGGATCGCAGGTTAAATCAAGTTTACCAACAATTGCTGCCCAAGCTACCTGGTGCGCGCAGACAGCAATTAACGACTGCACAGCAAGCGTGGATTAGATATCGCGATGCTAGTTGCAATTTTGAACGCAGTGAAGTTGAAGGGGGAACAATGGCGCCGATGATTCAAGCGAGTTGTTTGGCAAGATTGACCGAACAGCGAACTAAAGATTTACAGCAATATCTGGAATCTACTAATAAATAAATAGCTAATGGCTAATTGCTAATGGCTAATTGCTCATTAGCCATTAGCTATACATGATATCAATCCCAAATCCCTTGACTTTTCTGTTCTTTTTCTGATATTGTTATTTTCATAATGGTCAAGGCGCGCGCTTATATATAACGGAAAAAAGATCGCATTCAGTAGGGGCACGGCATCGATCGGCTTTGCTGGTAACGAGAAGATTTTCCCTCGCCGTGCCCCTACAACCAAATATCGCATCCCCTTCCTTATTGTCCAATGGGTGTGCGATTCCGCGAAGCGGATATGCCTCCGGCACATCGCATTTCTACTATCGGAGAACAATATATTTGATTAAAATACTCATCACCTCCCTTGTGTTAGCCATTGGTTGGAGGGGACTCCACGCACCAACTTCGGCGTAACCAAGGATGTGCAACCTGTGAATTTCGCCCCTCACCGCTTTAGGAGAACCAATCAGCAAATGTTTCAGCGGTTCTCTTGCGGGACTTGTTTCATCGGGAGTTGGAGAGGGGAGGGAAAGCTTGGAATTCCGATTGGGATTGGGTAAAAAGCTTTGTTTCATTGGTTTCAAACCTTTGTTGGTTTAGCCTGATATGCAAAAAAATACAACACTCAGCCTGAGAGGTGCCAGATATTTGGTGTAAATATTCAACCAAAATTTAGCGAGCTTTCTCAATCCGCTGTAGTACCTCGAGCAAAAATTCTTCGTGCTTACCTGTCGCCTCAATCACTTCTCGGAGCGTATCGGCGTAAGATAAGGTGCGCTTGTGGTAGTCAGGCATTTTCTCAAAGTGCGAACCCCACCGCTTCACGGCGTCGATATTGACCCCCAAAACCTTTACCAGAAGTTCGTTACATCGGGCTTTGTAGCCTCTGGCTTGCTGTTGTTCTTCTGTGGCATTGAACCATCGACGGCAAAAATCCCAAGCTTCCATTGAGTGACTCAGCAGGTTAAACCATTTGTCGCGGCGCGACGTTCGACAAGTGCGTAACATGGGGTAAAATTTACACCTATTGGGTGGAACGATACCATCATACTCGGTGTAAAGTTTCCCCTGATAGATTATCACCGAAATTGATGCGATCGACTTACGGTTTCCTTCCGTCTTCTGCCTTTTGCTTTGTGCGTTTTGATTGCAAGGGTGCATCCAAAACTTTGGTAATGCGATCGCGGGTTTCTGCCAAATGGGCTATTGTATATTCGTCTAAATTTTTACCTTGCTTTCTCAGGGTGCGGTCGATCTGGGAACGCAGTTGTCTGAGTTTTGACCAAGCAAGCGATCGCCCATCTTCTGGTACGTTGGCTGTCCGCAGTACCATGTTGATTAATAGTTGCAAGTGTTCCCGCTGCAACGCTCTCCGCAAACTGGAAATTTTCACCGATTCGTCTAGTTCTGTCCAAATTCCCGCTTGCAAGGTATTAAATAATTCAGGCATTGTCAGGGATTCTCCGGGTGGGGATTTCAATTCTAAGTCGCGCAAGCGGGAGAGGCGATCGCCTGAGAGCAATATTCTTAAAATGTAGCTTTGGAAAGAAAAGATGCGATCGTGAATGGGATAATCTAAGCGATTCATCACCGCTGCATTCCCCAAATCATTCCACCGCGAAGGTGCTAATTTATTGAGCAATTCTGGTGGGAAATTAAACGCATCAGCAGCGAATAAATACTTTTGCAAAACAGTCAATGCTTCTCGCTGCTTGGAGGCGGGGACGGGTACAAAAGGGAGGGGTTGGTTTTGTGGGTTGGGACGGACGCGATAAAACGATTGTCCGCCAATATATTTAGAAATAAAATAAACCTGTCGCCAATAATAAAACAATATTTGGTCAAAGCTTTCTCTGAGTTCGCTGTAATCCTCGTCTGGGGATGGAGGACGCCGATTGAGGCGATCCCACAAAATGCGAGCGTTATCTAGTTGTAGCTGGGAATAGCGTAACGGATCGCTGCTTAAATCGTAGGTGTTGACAGTTGGATCGAGATCGAATACATCCTCATCGGGTGCATAAGATAGTTCTGGATTATTCGCTTGTCTATTAGCAATTTGTTGTAAAAATGGCTTTGACGCCAGAGTAGTTGTTGCGGTGCTGGGTTTGTAACCATATTCTATCGCCCATTCGTCATAAGGCCCTACAATAACTGGGAAATAATCTCCTTGCTGCGTACCAATTGGCGCTAAATTTATGGGTACGTAGTCCATCACCGAACTCACCATTCCTTTAGTGCGGGTGATGTTGCTGTTATTAAGTTCCTCTGGTTTAAGCAGAGTACTAGCGCGAAAATTGTGTCGCAAACCTAACGCATGTCCGACTTCGTGAGCAACAACCCATCGCCAGAATTGGTGAATAAATTGTTTCATTTCCTTCGGTTTATTTTGAACTAAGGGAACTGCAATCTCTCCGATGGCTAATTGATAGTTTGCTTGAGTCAGATTGCAGGTTGGTTTAGTTAAATTCGCATTCGAGGATGGTTGGTTTTCGACAAAAGTGCGATAGTCTTGCTTTTGCGATCGCACCAAATCCCCATCGACAACAATATCCGCATCCAAAATTTCCCCAGTCAGGGGATTTACTCGCGATGGCCCTATGCCAAAAAATGCCGCATCCAGAGAATTGAGCCAGCGAATCGTATTGTAACGCAGGTCCGCTGGATTCCAAGGTGCATTATCCGGCATCTGTTGCACTGACAAAGCATCTTTAAATCCGGCTTTTTCAAATGCCTGATTCCACATCAACACCCCTTCGCGAATCGCCTGGCGATATTCGATGGGAACGGTATTTTCAATCCAGAATACAATCGGTTTTTTCGGCGGAGAAATTGTCGCATTGGGGTCTTGTTTCTCTAAATGCCAGCGATTAATGTATCGCACAAAAGGATCTGGTTGATTATCGCCAGAAAAGTCTTTATAGGTGGTATAGTAATAGCCAACGCGCTCATCTGCAAGGCGGGGATGATAGTTGTTATTTTCCGGTAACTGAGAGAAACTGTAATGCACTCTCAGACTCAGCGCCCGACTATCGGGTAAGGTTGGCAGATCGGGTTCATCTTCACCATCCGATAGCGTGAACCCGTAAATCGCATCGATTTCTACATTCAGGGGAAACCCTCCAGTTGTGCCAAAATAAGATTTGCTCCCATCCAGTTCGTAACGAACCTGTAAAGTTTTTCTCAGCAGATACTTTAACCCAGGTAAATCCTTCAAAAGCAGGTTTCCCAAATCGACAAGCATAGTCCGCCGTTGGGGATGAATGCTGATAATTTTGAGAGAATCTAGCACCGAATCGGAAAAAGATCGCTCCACCGAAAGTCTTTGGCGGTGATTGGGATTCGCCCGAAAATTTACATTGCGAACCGTAAAAAGTAAATTGTTATTCACCCGGCGAAAATAGAACAAGAAAGTTGGCAGAGGTATACCACTATACAACCATTGTTCGCCAATCCCCGACGCTAGGGTAATAGTAGCCAGGTAGTTTTTATCCAGTTGTTCTGGTTTAATTTCCAGGAATATTTTGCCATTTTGTTTGTGGCGATAAAGCGTAAATAGCCCTGGTAAAGTTTCAGCGTTCTTGACCGCCTCATCGAAACTTGACATTGAGGCGCTTGCTTCATCTTCGCTTTCAATATTTGACTGCCCAGATACAATAGTCGCATCTTGGGGCGGCGCGATCGCTTGTAACAAGGGAGCTTGAACTAAGATAATTCCTAACAATAGTACGACACAAAGAAGGAAATAAAACGATAACTTTTTCATAGGCTCTCGATAGCACTATTTTAGTTTATCAAAAGCTTAGTGCTACTTCAAGAACAGAGAGCGATCTCAGCTAGGCGCGCGCCATGGCAAATCTTCACCCAGATGGGTGAAATAATGGCGACGCTAGGATGCAACAAGCTAGGATGGTAATGGCATTCCTACAAGCGGGGATATAGTATGGAAGCACAAGAGCAACGCAAGCTTTTATCGACGCTATGTCACGGCTCGATATTTTTTAGCTCTACCTTTGTATCTGTAATCATACCGCTGGTTATTTTATCTGTAACCAACGATTCAGTGGTAAAACAAAACGCCAAAGAGGCAGTAAATTTTTACATCAACCTTTATATCTATGCAACCATTTTCTTTTTTCTAATCTTTGTTTTAATAGGGTTTCCTCTGCTAATTATGTTGGGCGTCGTTAGTTTGATAATGCCCATTATTGCGATTCTTCAAGTTCTCAGCGAACCTGACCAACCCTACCGCTACCCGTTGATTTTCCGGGTAGTGTAGCGACTGTAGGGTGTGTCAGGCGCAGACTATTAACCTATTGGTCGAAACTCACACATTCTATGCGCCTGACGCACTACCCTAAGAATTTAAGATTCTACCTTTGGGCTATCTTACAGCGGATTGCAAGTGAGTGAGGTACACCTTCAAACGCTGCAATCTGCGTACGTGGCTCCGATCGTAACGAAAGTTTAAGCGTTGGTAACGAAAGTTTAAGCGTTGGTAACGACAGCTTGAGCGTTGGTAACGACAGCTTGAGCGTTGGTAACGACAGCTTGAGCGTTGGTAACGACAGCTTGAGCGTTGGTAACGACAGCTTGAGCGTT
>NZ_JBHFNP010000018.1:0-6212 GCF_041929235.1 Microseira sp. BLCC-F43 | reverse complement strand
CTCAGAGGATGGGGAGAATCAAAGACAGGGGGACAAAGAGAGTCAGAGGAAAAACTCCCCGCGTCCCCTTGTCTCAGAGGATGGGGAGAATCAAAGACAGGGGGACAAAGAGAGTCAGAGGAAAAACTCCCCGCGTTCTCCTTGTCTCTGCGTCGCTGCATCTTCTTAGTCAAGCTTTAATTTATGACTTTGTTTCGCCGCCGCAACAGCAGAACCGTTCCGCTGACTAATGCTAGTCCCATTACAGTAGCAGGTTCGGGTGTTCGCTCAATTTGTCCGCGTAACTCGCCGCCACGGAAGGTGGTTGAATGGAGGTTGAAGTAGTATCCGTTGTCTAATAATCGGTTGAAAACAGCAGCAGATGTACCTGCTGGGACTTCTGCGGAAGTCCAATCGCCGACGATAGTACCGCTGGTCACTCCTTGATTTAAAGGCGCGTTATCTAAATTGTGAACGACTGGGCCATTTTCTCCACGGTTTCCCCTATGGATGTGCGCCAAGATCAAACTTTCGCTCATATCGGCAAACGTCACTTTATAGTTAAAAGTCCAGTTATCGGGATCGCCGTTGAGTGTAGCTTCAAAAGACCCTGTGGCGGGACTGTTAATTGGCGGCACCTCTTGCAAACCGCTCAGCGGTCCTGCAAAATTAAAGGTTGCTGCATTAGCTGCAACGGGCGCCAGTGCTGTTAACGCGGTGCTTAGCGCTGCTACTGCCCATTTCATAGAACTACTCCTTTGACATAACATGGGTACTGCCGTCGCGAATTAACCGAGGCGAAACAACCTCAATTACACAAAGCGCAAAGAAGACGGGGAGGCGGCGAGACGGGGGGAGGCGGAGAGTCGCCAGTGTCTCCTTCGCACCCGGTAAAATTACTGATAATCTAGTTAGGATGCCGATTTGAGCGCCAGATGTAAATGTTGCCTACTGTTCGTCCCCGGTAAAATTACTGACGACCTTGAGAAAATCATATAAATTTCCATCTCGTAGTTGAGTGTTTCTGCTATGTAATTTATGGAATCTTTTTACTTGACCGTCTTATTTGACATCCTCACCGCCCTAAAAGTGCGGTGATTCCTAAACCTCACGATTTAGGTTTCTGTTTCCTTCCATTACTGGATTTTCGCAACTGCCCTTTAGACTCATGCCTATTAGGTCTTACGGAAGCTCCACAGACTGTCACGGTGTGTCCCACCGCCAAAATGTTTTTTGCGGCGTTAATATCCCGGTCGTGGTGTGTCCCGCAGTTGGGGCAATCCCACTCTCTGATATTCAACGGCAGTTTTTCAACGATATGTCCACAGTTTCCACAGCGTTTAGAACTAGGAAACCAACGGTCAATCTTCACCAAGGTTCGACCATACCACTTGGCTTTATACGTAAGCTGTCTCACCAACTCACCCCAACCAGCATCGCTGATGGCACGAGCAAGCTTAGGATTCTTGACCATGTTTTTAACTGCCAAATCCTCGATTACTATCGTTTGGTTTTCACGAATCAATCGGGTTGTCAGTTTGTGCAGATGGTCAATCCTTGCATCAGAAATAGATGCTTGAATCCGAGCTACTTTAAGTCTTGCCTTGTCTCGATTGCCAGAACCCTTTTGCTTACGACTCAAAGACTTTTGCGCTCTCCTCAACCTTTGGTAGTGCCGATCAAAAGCCTTGGGGTTAGCAATTTTTTCACCCGTACTCAGGGTAACAAGAGAGCTAATTCCCACATCCAATCCCACAGCACTATCTTGAGGTTGCATAGTTTCATCATTGGGATCGTTGATCCGCAAGCTGACAAACCAGCGCCCAGAAGGCTCAAGTCTAACCGTGATAGTGGTTGGTTCACATCGTTTGGGCAGTTGTCTAGACCATTTAATTGGCAATGGTTCAGCACACTTAGCCAAGTAGACTTGTCCATCCTTCCATTTGAAAGCAGACTTAGTAAACTCTGCACTACCACCGCTACGCTTCTTTTTGAAGTTAGGGTATCTTGCCCTACCAGCAAAGAAGTTGCTGAATGCAGTTTGCAAATGTCTCAATCCTTGTTGCAGTGGCACGCAACTCACCTCATTCAAAAACTCGAGGTCATCTTGTTTTTTCCACTGCGTCAACATGGCAGAAGTTTGAACGTAATCTACACGTTCTTGCCTCTCATACCAAGCCTCGGTTCTCGCCGCCAATGCTCGGTTAAACACCAACCGCACACAACCAATTGTCCGGCGCAATATTTGTTCTTGCTCGGTAGTTGGGTAAAAACGGTAGCGGTAGGCTTTTTCCATACCTCACATTTTACCATATTTCATGTAAAGCCGTCCTAAAAGGACGGGGTTTCAGACCCAGGAGTTTCGATGACTCAAACAACTGATTTTCTTAACCATCTCAATCCTTCTCAACGCCGTGCCGTTGAGCATTTTTGCGGTCCTTTATTGGTCGTCGCCGGGGCGGGGTCGGGAAAGACGCGGGCGCTGACTTATCGCATTGCTAATTTAATTTTGCGCCACGGGGTCGATCCGGAAAATATCCTGGCGGTGACTTTTACCAACAAAGCGGCGCGGGAAATGAAAGAAAGGATTGAAAAGTTGTTCGCGCAACGACAGGCGGAAGAGGAATATGGGAAAGTTTTGTCAGATTTGACCGAGTCGCAGCAAACGCGAGTGCGATCGCAAGTTTACCAAACCTATATTAAACCCCTTTGGTGCGGCACGTTCCACAGTCTCTGCGCTCGCATTCTCCGCTACGATATCGACAAATATCAAGATGAGAAAAACCGCAAGTGGAATCGCAATTTCTCAATTTTCGACGAATCGGAAGCGCAAACTCTGGTTAAACAGATAATCACCCAAAAGCTAAATTTGGATGACAAGAAATTTGAACCCCGCAACATTCGCTACGCGATTAGCAACGCCAAAAACCAGGGACTCTCACCCAGCGACTATGCCAGAGAGCATCCTTATTATAAAGGGCGAATTATCGCCGATGTTTACACCCACTACCAAGATGCGCTGGCAGAAAATAACGCCCTCGACTTCGACGACCTAATTTTAGTCCCGGTGCAGCTATTTTGCCAAAACCAGCAAGTACTATCTTACTGGCATAAAAAGTTTTGCCATATTTTAGTGGATGAATATCAAGATACCAACCGCACCCAATATGACCTGATTCGCCTTTTAGTCACGGGCGGCGTTGATAGCAAAAAATTCGATAAATGGGAAAATCGCTCGATTTTTGTCGTGGGCGATGCAGACCAGTGTCTTCCCCCAGGCACGCAAATTTTGACTCCCGACGGATATGCGCCAATTGAGACATTAAAGGTAGGAGATAAAGTATTAGCACCCAGCGGCGAACATCAACTTTATCCCCGTACAGTTACTCACATCAAAAAGGGTTATTTTTCTGATTCCCTGTGGTGCGTGCGCGTTGGAAACAAATTGCTCAAAGGCACTCCCCATCACATTATCTTGGCGCGAATGGTTCCCCAAGCAGGACGTTACTACGTTTACTTAATGTACAGAGCAGACAGAGGTTATCGCGTTGGCATGACCAGAAGTCTACGTAGCAACGACTATGGCAAAGAAGAATTAGGCTTTAGATTGCAAGCAGCACAAGAACATGGTGACAAACTTTGGGTACTGAAAACAACTTCTTCCTACGAAGAAGCTCGTTACTACGAAGCTTACTATGCTGCTAAATATGGTCTACCAACAATAGTTTTTCACCGCGAAGGTCGGAATTTGCAAATCAGCGATGAGTTAATTTTCCGGTTGTTCCAAGAAATTGACACCATCACCAATGCTCACCATTTAATGGAGGATTTGTGGCTGCATCCCGATTATCCCCATTATCGACCGCAAAACGGCTCTCGGCGACAGACATTAAATTTGGTAATGTTTGGTACGCCCAGACTAGAGCGGCAATTGTCTGCTAGCTATCATCGCTTACAATGGTGTTCTAATCGCCGCGATATTGCCAACAATTTACAAGCTGCTGGTTTCTCAATTCGTTCGAGTAAAAACGATCGCGGTTATCGACTCGAAACGGCTAGAGTATCCTATAAAGAAGCCGTGGTTGTTGCTCATAAAATCGCTGAGACTGGTGGATTAGAAATTCGCCACCGCGCTTTCCTTTGCGGCATCACCTATGAATTTATGCCACTCTCTCACTTACAACCAGGGATGAGAGTTTTAGTAGATGTAGATGGGCAACTAGAAGAGCATGAAATAGAAGCAGTATTTCAGGAGGAGTATCGGGGAGAAGTTTACGATTTAGAAGTAGATATTGCTCACACTTACATTGCCAATGGAGTTTTAGTCCATAATTCAATCTACAGCTTCCGCATGGCAGATTTCACGATTCTGCTCGACTTCCAAAATGATTTCGGCGATGGTTTGCCCGATGAAGATACCCAGACGATGGTGAAATTGGAAGAAAACTATCGTTCGAGAGAAAACATCTTGCAGGTAGCCAATAAACTGATTGAAAATAATACCCAACGGATTGATAAAGTTTTGCGCGCCACGCGGGATGCGGGAGAGCAGATTTATTGTTACAAAGCTGAAGATGAGGTTGTAGAAGCCGAGTTTGTAGTCAATCAAATTCGCTTATTGGCAAACAATAATCCCGAATTAGACTGGGGAAGCTTTGCGATTCTTTATCGCACTAATGCCCAATCTCGCCCATTTGAAGAAGCGCTAGTAAGACGAGATATTCACTACACAATGGTAGGGGGTTTAAGATTCTACGATCGCAAAGAAATTAAAGACGTTTTGGCTTACTTGCGAACCCTGGCTAATCCAGCAGATAGCGTCAGCTTGCTGCGGATTATTAATACCCCCCGTCGCGGAATTGGCAAAGCGACTTTAGACCGATTAATTGCAGCAGCGCAAGAATTGGGCATTCCCTTATGGGAAATTTTAACCGATGAAACATCGGTGAATACATTAGCAGGAAGAACGGCAAAACCGATTTTAAGTTTTGTCGAACTTATGCAACGCTGGCGAGCAGAAATTAATTCCCGCTCGGCAGCAGAAATTGTCCAAGGAATCCTGGAAGAATCCGGTTATATTCAAGAATTGAAAACCCAGGGAACCGATGAAGCAATAGATCGATTGCAAAACGTGCAAGAACTTTATAACGCCGTGCTGCAATTCCAAGAAGATACGGAAGATTTGAGTTTAGAAGCTTTTCTCGCCAATGCTTCCCTTGCTTCAGATTTGGATAACTTAAAAGAAGGGCAAAAAGCCGTTTCTTTAATGACGCTGCATTCGGCAAAAGGACTGGAATTTCCCGTTGTATTTCTGGTAGGATTAGAGCAGGGATTATTCCCTCACATCCGCAGTTTAGACGACCCGGCAGCATTAGAAGAAGAACGCAGACTCTGTTATGTAGGCATCACCCGCGCCCAAGAAAATTTGTTTTTGACTCATGCGCGAGAGCGACGCTTATATGGTTCGCGCGAACCCGCGATTAAATCGCAATTTTTAGCAGAATTGCCACAAGAACATATCAGCGGTAACGGAACGACTGGGGTGACAAAAGCGATCCCCCCCTGCCCCCCCTTAACAAGGGGGGGAGTGAAAAGCGAAAATTGGAAAGTAGGCGATCGCATCGTTCATAAAGACTTCGGCGTCGGCGAAATCACCCGCGTTTTGGGTTCGGGAAACAAACTCTGTTTAGCAATAAAATTTCCCAGCATCGGTCAAAAAATCATCGACCCCAAAGTTGCGCCAATGCAACGAGTAGAGTAACTCTCTTTCATATCATGTCCTGTGGTATCGGTAGTGTATGGATGGCTAATTGCTCGCTTGCTAATTGCTCGCAATTCAATTGCCTCGAGAGCAGCGATTAGCGATTAGCTATTAGCAGTTACACAACCTTTGCTCAGGGACATGATATCACTCGTTACCAGGTTCACTCGTTACCAGGTTCCACCTAGTAACGCAACTTCAGCGGCTCCAGCTGCCGATAAGCCGCATATAATTGGAGGCAGCATCGTCGAATATAGCATTCCCAGTCTCTTGCCTGGGAACGAAACAAAAGCGGGTTGGTCTGAGGTGACGAAACCGAACTTAGAGGTGTTGACCTTTGAAGACGCACCAGACGGGGAGAATGGGAGACGCTAAGAGTGCACCATTCTCAAGATCTCTGCACCTGGTCACTTGCCCCCGGATTTATCCGTGGAGAGAAAAGAAATTCTTCCTTGCTTGAATCCCCCGGATT